>CAKSVR010000018.1 GCA_934504345.1 uncultured Agathobaculum sp.
ATAGCTTGTCGCAGCGCGGACGGAACTCGCGCAAGGATAGCTTGTCGCAGCGCGGACGGAACTCGCGCAAGGATAGCTTGTCGCAGCGCGGACGGAACTCGCGCAAGGATAGCGACATTTTCCATTCTCCATTCTCAATTCTCCATTTGCATCCACCGAAAGAGCAAAAAAAGAGAGAGCCAGCGCTCTCTCTTTCTTGCAGAATGGGAAATTTAATCCTCCAGCTTGACCCGCGCCTGCAGATACTTGCGGCGCTCCTCAAAGCCGGGCTTGCCCAGCAGGGCGAACATATTCTTCTTGTAATCCTCAACGCCGGGCTGGTTGAACGGATTGACACCGAGCAGATAGCCCGAAATGCCGCAGGCCTTCTCGAAGAAATAAACGATGTAGCCGAAATGCCATGCATCCAGCCGGTCGAGCTCGAGCACGATATTGGGCGTGCCGCCGTCCATATGCGCGATGAGCGTGCCCTCATAGGCCTTCTGGTTGACATACTGCACGGTCTGTCCGGCGAGATAGTTGAGGCCGTCGATGTCATCGTCGGTATGATCGATGGTGATCTCGCTGCGCGGTTCGCGGACGGTGATGACGGTTTCGAACATGATGCGCGAGCCGTCCTGAATGAACTGTCCGATGGAGTGCAGATCGGTGGAGAAGTTGGCCGAGGTGACGAACAGGCCCTTGTGGTCCTTGCCCTCGGATTCATCGAACAGCTGCTTGAGCCATTCGCCGAGCATGACGAGCGACGGCTCGTAGTTGACCATGATCTCCATGGATTTGCCCTTGAACAGCAGCAGATTACGCAGCGCCGCATACTTGGCGCAGTCGTGGTTGGAGCCATTGGAATATTCCTCGCGGGAGGCGGCTGCACCGGCCATTACCGCATCAATATCCAGTCCGGCGGCAGCCATCGGCAGCAGGCCGACCGGCGTGAGCACGGAAAAACGGCCGCCGATGTCATCCGGCACGACAAAGGTTTCGTAGCCCTCGTCGTCCGCCAGCTTTTTGAGCGCGCCGCGCTCCTTGTCGGTCGTGGCGAAGATGCGCTCCCGGGCGCCCTCGCGGCCGTAGCGCTGTTCGCACAGCTTTTTCAGCTCGCGGAACGCGATGGCGGGCTCGGTGGTGGTGCCGGATTTCGAGATGACGTTGATGCAGAAATCGCGGTCGCCGATGATGCGGATGATGTCGTTCAGGTAGGAGGACGACAGGTTGTTGCCTGCAAAGTAGACCTCCGGTATGCCGGCCGGACGGGTCTGGTTGTAAAACTGGCCGTTGACGAACTCGATCGCGGCACGCGCGCCCAGATACGAGCCGCCGATGCCGATGACGATGAGCACATCGCAGGTCTTTTGGATCTTCGCGGCGGCCTGCTTGATGCGGGCGAACTCCTCACGGTCGTAGTTCACCGGCAGGTCGAGCCAGCCGAGAAAGTCGTTTCCGGCACCGCTGCCGCTGACAAGTGTTTCCTGTGCCGCAGCGACCTGCGCTTCATAGTCCGCGATTTCCGCCTCTGTGCGGACGAAGCGCCTCAGGCCGGTCAGTTTCAATTTGATTCCCATTACTGATTTCCCCTTTTGTAAATTCCTCCAAGTCATTTTGGGGGTTTTTCTTCTCCCTCATGTATTTAAGTATAGCATACTGACTGGAAAAGGCAAGTGCTTTGTTCAAATTATACAATAACTTTTGGAAAACGACCAGTATCGACCGTATATTTTGCTTTGTGCAAACCGAACAAAACACAAAAAACTGCCGTTCGCCAAGGTCGGGGAACGGCAGAAATTGTTAGTAAATTGGAAAATTCGAACAGATTTCACATATATTTCGGCGAATATCGTTCGCTTTTGCATCGAAGTCGGTCGCGGCCTGCCAGATGAATTCCGCGATGCGGAGCATCTCCGGGATGCCGAAGCCGCGGGTGGTGACGGCGGGCGTGCCGATACGCATACCCGAGGTGACGAACGGGCTTTCCGGGTCGTTCGGGACGGCGTTCTTGTTGGCGGTGATGTACACCTCGTCCAGACGGCGCTGGAGCTCCTTGCCGGTCACGCCGGTCTTTCGCAGGTCGATGAGCATGAGGTGGTTGTCCGTGCCGCCGCTGACCAGATCGAAGCCCTGCTTTTGCAGCGCCTCCGCGAGCACGCGGGCGTTGGTGACGACGCGCTGCTGGTACGCCTTGAACTCCGGCTTGAGCGCCTCGCCGAAGCAGACCGCCTTGGCGGCGATAACGTGCTCGAGCGGGCCGCCCTGTGTGCCGGGGAAGATGGCCTTGTTGAACTTCTTCGCCAGCTCCTCGTTGTTGGTCAGGATCACGCCGCCGCGCGGGCCGCGCAGCGTTTTGTGCGTGGTGGTGGTGACGACATCCGCGTAGGGAACCGGGCTCTGGTGCAGACCCGCTGCGACCAGACCCGCGATGTGCGCCATATCGACGAACAGGTATGCGCCGACCTCGTGCGCGATGTCCGCGAACTTGGCAAAGTCGATGGCACGCGGATAGGCAGACGCACCCGCGATGATCATTTTCGGCTGCTCCTTTTTCGCAAGGGCACGGAGCGCATCGTAGTCGATGAGGCCGTTCTCATCCACGCCGTAGGGTACGATATGGTACAGCAGGCCGGACTGGTTGACCGGCGAACCGTGGGTGAGGTGGCCGCCGTTGTCAAGGCTCATGCCGAGCACGGTGTC
Source organism: uncultured Agathobaculum sp. (assembly GCA_934504345.1). Lineage (GTDB taxonomy): Bacteria > Bacillota > Clostridia > Oscillospirales > Butyricicoccaceae > Agathobaculum. The sequence goes on from CAKSVR010000018.1 coordinate 2,683, forward strand.
GCCCGGCTGGCACAGCGCCTGATAAACGGCCATGTTGGCCTGTGCGCCCGAGTGCGGCTGTACATTCGCGTATTTTGCGCCGAACAGCTCGCATACACGGCGGATTGCGAGGTTTTCCACCTCGTCCACGCACTCGCAGCCGCCGTAGTAGCGCTTGCCGGGATAGCCCTCGGCGTATTTGTTGGTCAGCACCGAGCCCATCGCCGCCATGACGGCCTCGCTGACGATATTTTCCGAAGCGATCAGCTCGATATTGCGCGACTGCCGCTTGTATTCTGCTTCGATCATACGGCCGAGTTCGGGATCGAACGCCGTCACGAAATCCATTGCTTGACGAACCATGATACAGCCTCCTGCGGGGATAGAACAATATTATGATATTGTACGATAAGAATTTACTGTTATAATTAAACCACATTTTTCGCATGGATACTATTGGCAAACGTCCGATTTTTGCAGGGGTGTCTTTACACTTTTCTGGTCAACTTGTTACATTGTGCATTTTTGTGCAAACGGTTGCCCTTTTTTCGACGATATGTTACAATATTGGTAGGAATATTTGGGGAGAGAGGATAACACAATGACCAAGAAAGAACGCGCTGCCGCTGTCACCGAGCTGCTGAAAGAAGTGTATCCGGAGGCGGTGTGCGCCCTGCATTATACCCATGATTACGAGCTGCTTTTCGCAACGCGCCTGTCCGCCCAGTGTACGGATGCGCGGGTGAATATCGTGACGGAAACGCTGTTCAAGCAGTTTCCGACCTTGCAGAGCTTCGCGGATGCGCCCGAGGAGGACATCGCGGAGGCCATCAAGACCTGCGGGCTGTTCCGCACCAAGGCGCGCGACCTCAAGGCCTGTGCAATGATGCTGCTCGCCAATTATGACGGAAAAGTGCCGGATTCCATGACCGAACTGCTCAAGCTGCCCGGTGTGGGCCGCAAAACGGCGAACCTCATCCTCGGGGATATTTTCGGCAAGCCCGCCATCGTGTGCGACACGCACTGCATCCGGCTGTCCAACCGGCTGGGCTTCGTCAAGAACGAGAAAGACCCGGTCAAGGTCGAAAATGCCCTGAGAAAGCTGCTCGACCCGGCGGAATCCTCCGATTTCTGCCATCGGCTGGTGCTGTTCGGCCGCGAGCACTGCACCGCCCGCAGCCCGAAGTGCGAGGGCTGTCCGCTCGGCGCGGTGTGCCCGTCCTATCCCATCGCGAAATAACATAGAGGAAAAGTAGGACTTTGCGAAAAAACACAAAAAATCCACTTGACAAATTCTCACCGTGGGAATATACTGAACTCAGAAATTGCAAAACCGCAGAACAAGAGTGAGTAAGAGCGAGACCGCGCTTCCAGAGAGCTTTCCGGTGGTGTGAGGAGAGCAGCAAAGGACGTTTCTGAATGGACTTGTGAGGGCAGCCTCAAATCCGAAAGGAGAGTATGGCTGACGGGAATCCCGCCGTTATCATGGGAGGGCGTGTGTTGGCACGCTGTCGAGAGGACGTTCTTTGACGTCAATTTGGGTGGTACCGCAGAAGTAACAGGCTTTTGTCCCATGATGCACGCGCATCGTGAAGGACAAAGGCCTTTTTTATTTGCTCGCTGTAATGCGAATGGAGGAAAACACAATGATTACCCCAAGCTGTGACGAGATTTTGAAGCTCGCGGAGGAATATACGACCATTCCGGTCTGCCGCGAGATCTATGCCGATATGACAACGCCGATCGCGCTGCTGCGCCGCTTGCAGACCCGTTCCGACCGCTTTTTCCTGCTGGAGAGCGTGGAGGGCGGCGAAAAATGGGCGCGCTACTCGTTTCTCGGCTACGACCCCATCCTCCGTGCGACCTGCAAAAACGGCACGGTAACGCTCGAGGGCACGGTGAACAGGACGGTAACGACCGACAAGCCGCTCACCGTTCTCCGCGAGGTGCTCGGCGAGTATCACGCACCGCGGCTCGAGGGTCTGCCGCCGTTCACGGGCGGTTTTGTGGGCTACTTCGCGTATGCGATGCTGGGCTACGCCGAGCCGACCCTTCATATCAAGCGCGGCGCATGGGACGATTTCGACCTGATGCTGTTCGACAAGGTCATCGCCTACGACCACCTCAAGCAGAAGATCGTGCTCATCGTCAACATGAAGACCGACAGCGTGATGGAGAATTACGGCAAAGCCTGTGCCGCGCTCGAGGGCATGGCGGCGCTCATCGCAGACCAGAGCCCGCTGCCGCCGCTCAAGGTGACGAGCAGGCCGAGCTTCACCTGCAACGTCACCGAGGCGCAGTACGCCGACATCGTGGAAAAGACCCGCGAATACATCTTTGACGGCGATATTTTTCAGGCCGTGCAGTCGCGGCAGTTCTCCAGCCCGTATGCGGACAGCCTGCTGACCGCGTACCGCGTGCTCCGCACCACCAATCCATCGCCGTACATGGTGTTCCTCTCCATCGACGGAGATGAGATCATGTGCTCCTCTCCGGAAACGCTCGTGCGCTTGCATGATGGCCGCCTGACGACCTTTCCGGTGGCCGGCTCCCGTCCGCGCGGCAAAACGCCGGAGGAGGATAAGGCGCTCGAAAACGAGCTGCTGGCCGACGAAAAGGAGCTCTCCGAGCATAATATGCTGGTCGATCTGGGCCGCAACGACCTCGGCAGAGTTTCCAAGATTGGCACAGTCGAAGTCACCGATTACATGATGATACACCGTTACTCGAAGATCATGCACATCTGTTCTCAGGTCGAGGGCGACATCGACGAAAAGTACGATGCGTGCGACGCCATCGAGGCCGTGCTCCCGGCGGGCACACTGTCCGGCGCACCCAAGATTCGCGCGTGCGAAATCATCGAGGAGCAGGAGAGCGAGCCGCGCGGCGTGTACGGCGGCGCACTCGGCTATCTGGATTTCGCGGGCAACATGGATACCTGCATCGCCATCCGCATGGCCGCCAAGAAGAACGGCACAGTCACCGTGCAGGCCGGCGGCGGCATCGTCGCGGATTCTGTGCCGCATAATGAATATATGGAAAGCGCAAACAAGGCAAAGGCAGTTATCAATGCCATCGAGCGCGCTTCGGAGGTAGACGGATAATGATTCTCCTGATAGACAATTACGATTCTTTTTCCTATAACCTGTTCCAGCAGGCGGCGGCCATCGAGCCGGAAATCAAGGTAGTCCGCAATGACGCGCTCACCGTCGGTGAAATCGAGGGACTGAATCCCTCGCACATCATCCTTTCTCCGGGGCCCGGCTATCCGAAGAATGCGGGCATCTGCGAGAAAGTGGTAAGCAGGCTCGGCGGCAGCATCCCGATTCTCGGCGTGTGCCTCGGTCATCAGGCCATCTGCGAAGCGTTCGGCGGCCGCATCGAGCACGCGCAGCAGCTCATGCACGGCAAGCAGAGCATCGTCGAGGTGGATACCAACGAACCGCTGTTCAAGGGTCTGGCAAAGAAAACCATGGTAGCCCGCTATCATTCTCTGGTCGCCGCACCGGACAGCCTGCCGGATTGCCTCAAGGTCATCTCCCGCGACGAAATCGGCGAAATTATGGCCGTAAAGCATAAGACCATGCCCATCTACGGCGTGCAGTTCCATCCGGAATCCATCCTTACCCCGCAGGGCACAACGATTATGAAAAACTTCCTGCAAATTGAAAAGTAACTGCAATAGAGTGAAGAGTGAAGAGTTGAGAGTGAAGACCAGCTCGAATCTCTCCACTCTCCAATCTCCACTCTTCACTCTGATAGAAAGGTCGATATAAATGATTCAGCTTGCAATTCACGAGGCCATCAACGGCCGCGATCTGGACTACGCCATCGCCCGTGCAACGATGGAGGAGATGATGGACGGCACGGCGACCGACATCGAAATGGCAACGCTCCTGACAGCGCTGCGTATGAAAGGCGAAACCATCACCGAGATCACGGCGTGCGCCGAGGTCATGCGCGAAAAGGGCGCGCACATCGAGCCGAAAGGCGCGGTTATGGACATCGTAGGCACGGGCGGCGATGAGGTCGGCTCGTTCAACATCTCCACGACCGCTGCATTCGTGGCGGCGGCGGGCGGCGTGCCGGTGGCAAAGCACGGCAACCGTTCGGTGTCCTCCAAGTCGGGCGCGGCGGATGTGCTCGAGGAGCTCGGCGTTGTCCTGTCGCTCTCGCCCGAGCAGAACGAGAAGGTGCTGGCTGAAACCGGCATCTGCTTCCTGTTTGCACAGGGCTATCACAAGTCCATGAAGAACGTCGCGCCTGTCCGCAAGGGCATGGGCGAGCGCACCATCTTCAACGTGCTCGGCCCGCTGTCCAATCCGGCGCGCGCGACCATGCAGCTGCTCGGCGTGTACGATGAAAGCCTCGTCATGCCGATGGCACAGGTGCTGAGCAACCTCGGCGTAACGCGCGGCATGGTGGTCTGCGGCGGCGGCATGGACGAGGCCAGCCTCATCGGCACGAACAAGGTCTGCGAGATACGCGACGGCAAGCTGACCCCATACGAGCTCGACCCGACCGAATACGGCCTGTCGCTCTGCACGGTGGACGAGCTGCGCGGCGGCTCACCCAAGGCGAACGCACAGATTACCCGCGACATCCTTGCAGGCCGTGAGCAGGGCGCAAAGCGCGAGGAAATCCTGCTGAACGCCGGTATCGCGCTGTACCTCGGTCTGGATGGCCTGACGCTGGCGGACGGCATCAAAAAGGCCGCCGAGCTCATCGACAGCGGCGCGGCGCTCGCGAAGCTCGACCGGTTCGCAGCGGCAACGCAGGAGGCGGCAAAGGCATGATACTCGACGAACTGGCGGCGCACGCCCGCGAACGGGTCGCGGCGGACAAGGCGCAGCTTTCGCTCGCGGACATGAAAGCACAGGCCGAAGCGCTCCCGAAAGGCGATTTTCGGTTCGAAAAAGCGCTTGCAGGCCGCGAATGCGCGTTCATCTGCGAGGTCAAGAAGGCCAGCCCGTCCAAGGGCGTCATCGACCCGGTGTTCGACTTTGAAGCCATCGCGCTGAGCTACGAGCAGGCCGGCGCGGACTGCGTTTCCTGCCTGACCGAGCCCAAGTGGTTCCTCGGCTCGGACGAAATCTTCAAAAAGGTTCGCAAGATCGTCACCAAGCCGATGATACGAAAGGATTTCACGGTGGACGAGTACCAGATCTATCAGGCAAAGGTGCTCGGCGCGGATGCGGTGCTCCTCATTTGCACCCTGCTGGGCACCGAAACCATACGCGAGTATATCGGCATTTGTGACAAATTGGGGCTCAGCGCTTTGGTGGAAACGCACGATGCACAGGAGATGCAGTCCGCCGTTCGAGCGGGCGCGCGGCTCATCGGCGTGAACAACCGCAACCTCAAGGACTTCACCGTTGACCTCGGCAACGCGGCGCGGCTGCGCGAGGGCGCACCGGTGGGCACGGTCTTTGTGGCCGAGAGCGGCGTTTCCTCTCCGGCGGATGCAGCGGCTTTGCGAAAGACCGGCGCGGATGCCGTTCTGGTAGGCGAGTACCTCATGCGTGCCGCAGACAAGAAACAGGCGCTCGATGCCCTGCGGGAGGCGGCAAAATGAAGCTGAAATTCTGCGGACTGACCCGCAAAGAGGATATAGAGGCCGCGAACGAAACCAAACCGGACTTTATCGGCTTCGTGTTCGCGGAGAGCCGCCGTCATGTGTCGGATATGGATGCGGCGCGGCTCAAGGAGCACCTCGACCCGGAGATTAAGACGGTCGGCGTGTTCGTGAACGACGAGCCCGAGCATATCGCCGCGCTGGTGCGCGATGAAGTCATCGACATCATCCAGCTGCACGGCGGCGAGAGCGTGCATTATATAGAGAAGCTGCGAAAGCTGACGAACGCGCCCATTCTCTACGCCGTGCGCGTGGAAACGCACCGCGATATTGAGCAGGCGGACAAGCTGCCGGTGGACTGGCTGCTGCTGGATACTTATGTAAAGCACGCCTACGGCGGCAGCGGCAAAACGTTCGACTGGTCGCTGATCGGCGAGGTAGACCACCCGTATTTTCTCGCGGGCGGACTGAATGAAACCAACGTCCCAAGAGCCGCACAGACCGGCGCTTATGCGCTCGACCTGTCCAGCGGCATCGAAACGGACGGTGTGAAGGATATGGACAAGATGCGCCGCGTGTCGGCGCTCGTGAAAGGAGCAAACCAATGAGCAAGGGACGTTTTGGCGTACACGGCGGCCAGTATATGCCGGAAACGCTGATGAACGCTGTCATCGAGCTGGAAGAAGCCTATAACCACTATAAAAATGACCCGGAATTCAACGCGGAGCTGACCGAGCTGCTGAACAATTATGCAGGCCGTCCGTCGCGGCTGTACTTTGCGGAGCACATGACAAACGACCTCGGCGGTGCGAAGATTTATCTGAAACGAGAAGATTTGAACCACACCGGCGCACATAAGATCAACAACGTGCTCGGTCAGGCGCTGCTGGCGAAAAAGATGGGCAAGACCCGCCTTATCGCGGAAACCGGCGCCGGTCAGCACGGTGTTGCGACCGCGACCGCCGCAGCCCTGATGGGCATGGAGTGCGTGGTGTTCATGGGCGTGAAGGACACCGAGCGGCAGGCGCTCAACGTGTACCGTATGCGCCTGCTCGGCGCGGAGGTCATCCCGGTTTCGACCGGCACGGGCACGCTCAAGGATGCCTGCTCGGCCGCGTTCCGCGAGTGGACGAGCCGCATCGATGATACGCATTACTGCCTCGGCTCGTGCATGGGCCCGCACCCGTTCCCGACCATCGTCCGCGATTTCCAGTCGGTCATTTCCAAGGAGATCAAGGAGCAGATGCTCGAAAAAGAGGGCAGGCTGCCGGACGTCGTGATGGCGTGTGTCGGCGGCGGCTCGAACGCCATCGGCGCATTCTACAACTTCATCGAGGATGAGGGCGTGTGCCTGATCGGCTGCGAGGCCGCAGGCCGCGGTGTCAACACCGCAGAAACGGCTGCGACCATCGCTACCGGCCGTCTGGGCATCTTCCACGGCATGAAGAGCTACTTCTGTCAGGACGAATACGGCCAGATCGCACCGGTCTACTCCATCTCCGCCGGTCTGGATTACCCCGGCATCGGCCCGGAGCACGCTTATCTGCACGACATCGGCCGCGCAGAGTACGTTCCGGTGACGGACGACGAAGCGGTAAACGCATTCGAGTATCTCAGCCGTATCGAGGGCATCATCCCGGCCATCGAGTCCGCGCACGCAGTCGCATACGCGATGAAGCTCGCGCCGACCATGCGAAAAGACCAGACCATCGTTATCAATATCTCCGGCCGCGGCGATAAGGACTGCGCGGCCATCGCACGATACCGCGGTGAGGATATTCACGAGTAATTAGGAAATTTATGCATCGTTTTTGAATATATGCCGTAGGGCGCGACGACTCGGCGCGCCATGCAGGCCGTATGCACATCGTTACCATCGGCGTGCCGAGGTCGTCACGCCCTACGAAAAAGGAGTAAGCTATGAGCAAGATAAAATCTGCCTTCCGGAGCGGCAAGGCTTTCATCCCCTTTGTGACCTGCGGCGACCCGTCCTTGGAGGTCACGGAAGAAATCGTATACGCGATGGCGGACGCGGGCGCGGACCTCATCGAGCTGGGCATCCCGTTCTCCGACCCGACCGCTGAGGGCCCGGTCATTCAGGAGGCCAACGTGCGTGCGCTGTCCGCCGGCACGACCACCGACAAAATCTTCGACATGGTGCGCCGCATCCGTCAAAAGACCGATATTCCGATGGTATTCATGACGTATGCGAACGTTGTGTACTCCTACGGCTCGGAGCGTTTCATCCGCACTGCCGCGGAGATCGGCATGGACGGCCTTATCCTGCCGGACGTACCGTTCGAGGAAAAGGCCGAGTTCGATCCGCTGTGCCGCCAGTACGGCCTCGATCTCGTGTCGCTCATCGCGCCGACCTCGCACGACCGCATCCGCATGATCGCGGGGGAAGCCTCGGGCTTCGTGTACTGCGTGTCCTCGCTGGGCGTTACCGGCGTGCGCTCGAGCATCACCACCGACATCGGCGCGATGGTGAAGCTCGTCAAGGAGGCGCAGGACATCCCGTGCGCGGTAGGCTTCGGCATTTCCACGCCCGAGCAGGCCGCAAAGATGGCCGCCCAGTCGGATGGCGCGATCGTCGGCTCGGCTATCGTCAAGCTCTGTGCAAAGTACGGAAAAGACTGCATTCCGCACGTTAAGGAGTACGTTCGCAGCATGAAAGCTGCTGTAAGCGCTGCAAAATGAACAAAAACGAGGGAGAAACGGTTGTTTCTCCCTCGTTTCATATTGATTATGGTGTAATACTTTGCGTTGATTGCTCATGTTATCGTAGGGCGGGCTGCCCTCAGCCCGCCGCACATAAGTGAGAGCACTCGGTTGCAACGGCGGGGTGGGGTCAGGAGGTGAATTGCGGCATAGCCGCAAGAGAAGCCACCCTGGGGTGCCCCGCCCTACAATGATACGCTGCAAATGAATGGCTAACGTAAACGATTACGTTCATTTTCCGTTAGTAGTTCTCCGCCTTGAGCTCAAAATACGCTTGCGGATGCGCGCAGACCGGGCAGACCTCGGGTGCCTGTTTGCCGACCGCGATATGCCCGCAGTTCGAGCACTGCCATACGCAGTCGCCGTCGCGGGAAAAGACCAGCTTGTCCTCGACGTTCTTCAGCAGCCTGCGGTAGCGCTCCTCGTGCTCCTTTTCGATCGCGCCGACCATCTCGAACAGGTCCGCGATGTGGTCGAAGCCCTCCTCGCGCGCCTCCTTGGCGAACGTAGCATACATATCCGTCCACTCGTAGTTTTCGCCCTCTGCGGCGGCTTTCAGGTTTGCGGCGGTGTCGTCGATGCCGCCGTTGAGCAGCTTGAACCAGATCTTCGCGTGCTCTTTCTCGTTTGCGGCGGTTTCTTCAAAAATTTTCGCAATCTGCACATAGCCGTCCTTTTTCGCCTTGGAGGCGAAGAACGTGTACTTACTGCGCGCCATGGATTCGCCTGCAAATGCAGCCTGGAGGTTCGCCTCCGTGCGGGAGCCCTTGAGTTCAGTCATAGGAATATCCTCTCTTTCCTGAAAATGCTCTTTTTTCGCTCTTTTGACGGTCAGACCGTCAGCACAACGCTGTTAGTCTTCCCTGCAATCGCGGCAAATACCCTCGAACAGGATTTCATATCGGTGCAGCTCCACGCCGGAGGAATCCGTCACGCGGTCGATGAGGTCGGTGACAGGCGGCATGAATACGTCAAAAACGCCGCCGCACTTGGTACAGCGCACATGATAATGCGGCTCGATGTTAAAATCGAAGTGATCCGCGCCGGTCGGCACCGGCACGCGCAAAATCTCGCCCTGTGCGGCCAGTTGGTTCAGGTTGCGGTAAACGGTCGCCTTGCTGATGGTCGGATGCTGCGCCGCAATGACGGCATATACGCCGTCCGCCGTCGGGTGGTCGTGCATCTGGCGCACCGCCTGCAAAACGATCTGCCGCTGGATGGTGTTTCTGGTCTGCATAAAATGCACCTCCTTAATTAGTATCTATTACTAATTAAGATTATATGGTAAATCTGTCTGCTTGTCAATAGCAGACCCTGAAATTATGATGAGAGTGAGGAGCGGAGAGGGAAGAGAATCGATGATTTACGTTGTGCAGCCTCTGCGGGACAAAATATACCATTCGTTTCCGAACTGCACTGCTGTAATAAAAATGGAGAATGGCAAACCAGAAGATTGGCTCTCCACTCTCCACTTTGCGTTAAAGGACGTAAAGAAAGACCATAACGTAATGACAAAGGCTTCCTGCGATAACGAACAGGTGAAACAGCTCGTGGAAGCCGATGATATGGCCCAGATCGGGCTTTTTGGTGATATAAATGATACCGCCGAGCGTATAGGCGAGGCCGCCGGCGGCCAGCAGGGCGATAGCGGGCGCGGGCATGGACAGCACCACGCCGAAATCAAAGGCGATGGCCCAGCCGAGCGCGAGGTACAGTGCGGTGCCGATGAGCCGCGGCGCGTCGATCCACAGCAGCTTGATGGCGATGCCGGTCAGCGCGATGAGCCAGATCACGCCGAGAAAGGCGTAGCTGCGCGGCGCGGGCATGAATCGGAGCACGATGGGCGTATAGCTGCCCGCGATGAGCACATAGATCATGCTGTGGTCGAGCTTTTTCAGGCGGCGGAGCACAATTTCGCCGCGGCCGGAGTAGTGATACACGCTGCTGGCTGCGTACAGCGCGATGAGCGACAGGCAGAACAGCACGGCGGCCGCAGCCAGCGGGCCGGTGACGGATTGGTCGAACAGCAGCCGGATGAGCAGGATAAACAGGCCGGCGCCGCTCAAAACCGCGCCGATGAAGTGCGAGTAGCTGGAAAACGGCTCTCTCGCGTTGCGAAATGCACGAGGCATAAGAGTTCCTCCTTGATGCTATGTAGAGTTGAAAACTATATCGTGTATGCTATGATACCACATTTTCGGGAAATTGCAAGAGCCTGCGGCAAATTGTAACCGGAAATTCTTTCCGCCGTGTGCCGTGTCCGGCTATTGCGTGCGGATGAAAAATGGCTTATAATACTACTGTTGCAGGCTTTTTATACGAGATAGGAGCGCGGCTCCTGTCCACAGCCTGTGCATAAAACTACGTTACGAAAATGAGGTGAATGCCGTGCCGCGGCTGGAGAAAACCATCGAATCGGTCTTTGCCGACCGTGACATCCTGCCCGCAGAGGTGCCGCAGCTTGACCTGTATATGGATCAGGTGCTGTCGCTGTTCGACCAGTGCCTTTCCGGCAGCAAGCGCGCGCCGGAGGACAAGCTGCTGACCAAGACAATGGTCAACAATTACGTCAAGGAGGGCCTGATGACCCCGGTAAAAGGCAAAAAATATACCCGTCAGCAGATCATGCAGCTGCTCTGCGTGTACCATTTGAAGCAGACGCTGCGGCTGAGCGACGTCAAGGCGCTGACCGGGCGCGACGACGTAGACTTCGCGGCGTGCTATGAGCGGCTGCTGGCCGACAAAGCGCGGATGCGTGAGGCCATCCCGCCGCTGCTGGCTGCCCAGCTGTCCGAAACTCCGGACGACCCGGAGGAGCGGCTGTGTATGTGCCTTGCTCTCAGTGAGATCGCAAATTATCTGCGCCGACTGTGCGAGAGCATGATCGACAGCATCCCGCAGCAGACCAAAGGAGATTGAACCCCATGTCCATCGAAAAAGCAAAAGCGTATCTGGCAAAGTTCGGCGCGGAGGACCGCGTGATCGAGTTCCCGGTGTCCTCCGCGACTGTGGAGCTTGCCGCCGAGGCCGCGCACTGCGAGCCCGCCCGCATCGCCAAGACGCTGTCGTTCCGCACGAATGACGGCGTGATCCTTATCGTCGCGGCGGGCGATACCAAGATCGACAACCCGAAGTACAAGGCCCGTTTCGGCTGCAAGGCGCGTATGCTGGCGTTCGAGGAGGTCGAGCCTGAGATCGGCCACGCGGTCGGCGGCGTGTGCCCGTTCGGCGTGAACGACGGCGTGACCGTTTACCTCGATGAATCGCTGCGCCGGTTCGACACCGTGTTCCCGGCGTGCGGCTCGTCCAATTCCGCCATCGAAGTCACCATCCCCGAGCTGGAGAAATTCTCCGGTTTCACGGCCTGGGTGGATGTCTGCAAGGGCTGGCGCGAGGCATGAGCCGGCTTGCCATCGGGCAGTTCGGCGCCGGAGAGGACAAAACTGCCAATCTAAGGAAAATCAAACGCCTCGCACAAACAGCGGCGGAAAATGGAGCGGAAATGCTGTTTCTGCCGGAATACAGTATGTTTTACGCAAAAGTGAACGCGCGGTCGAAAAATCCGGCCGCCGCAGAGCCCTGTGACCGGGCGTTCATTATTGAACTTGGCAGGATTTGCCGCGAGAACGGCCTGTGGCTCGCCGCCGGGATGTACGAGCGCACGGACGGCCTTCCGTATAACACCATCGCCGTGCTGGACAGCTGCGGAAACCTCCGCGGCACGCACCGCAAGACCCGTCTGTACGATGCGTTCGGCTATCGCGAATCCGACGAGTGCCGCGCGGGCCGCGAACCGTTTTCGCCCATCGATACCCCGGCGGGACGGCTCGGCATCATCACCTGTTTTGAGCTGCGCTTTCCCGCGCTTGCCGCCGAGCAGAAGCGGCGCGGCGCAGAGCTCCTGTTCGTTCCGGCGGGCTGGGTGCAGGGCGAGAATAAGCTGCTGCACTGGCGCACGCTGCTGTGCGCCCGCGCCATCGAGAACGGCCTGACCGTGCTCGGCGCCGACCAGTACGCGCCCGGACAGTTCATCGGGCACAGCATGGCCTTTGCACCGAACGGCGTATCGCTCGGTGAACTCGGGGAGGAGGAGGGCGTGCTCGTTCTCGATACATAATTGAGAGTGGAGAGTGAGGAGTGGAGAGTGGAGAGAACGCACCGTCCCTCCGCTTCGCCATACGGAAAATCCCCAGCAACAGATAGAAAAGATAAAGAAAAGGAGTATCATCATGCATTTTGACCCTACATTATACGTTATCACCGACAGCACCTACCACACCACCGAAACCCTGCTCCACGCCGTGGACGAAGCCTGCAAGGGCGGCGCAACGCTCATCCAGCTGCGCGAAAAGGACACCGGCGGCCGCAGCTATCTGGAGCTGGCGCAGCAGGTCAAGGCCGTGACCGACCGCTATAACGTGCCGCTCATCATCGACGACCGCGTGGATGTCGCCATCGCGTGTGATGCCGCGGGCGTTCATGTCGGCGCGAGCGACCTGCCGGTTGCCGTGTGCCGCAGGCTGCTCGGCCCGGATAAGATCGTCGGCGCGACCGCCAAGACGGTAGAGGCCGCTGTGGCCGCCTATAACGACGGCGCGGACTACCTCGGCACGGGCGCGATCTACCCGACGACCACCCATGTCACCACCAAGGTCACGCCGGTTTCCGTCCTCAACGACGTTTGCCGCGCCGTGCCCATCCCGGTCGTTGCCATCGGCGGCCTGAACGCGGATAACATGGATGTGCTGGCCGACAGCCCCATCAAGGGCATCGCCGTGGTTTCCGCTGTGATGAAGGCGGACGACCCGTGCGCCGCTGCCGCACACATCAAGGAAAAGCTCCTGAAGATGATGGATAAGTAAAGAAAAAGCTCCGAAACAGGTGTTTCGGAGCTTTTCTTGTGCAGCTTAGGCGTTCGGCTCGAGCGCGTAATCGTAAACCTCATGGCCGCTTTCGAGCACCTTGCCGTCCACGGTGATGAGCACTGCGGTTGCGCCGCGCGCCTGCGCGAACGTGTTGACCAGTGCGTAGATCTTCAGCGTTTCACCGGCGGTGCCGGAGGCGCGGATGGCCTCGCCGTAGGCGGCGTTCATGTCGAGCGTGAGCGTGCCGTTCACGAGCGACGAGGACTGCACCTTGACACCCTCAGGCAGCGAGCCTGCCGCGATGAGCGCGTCAACGAGCGACTGGTCGGAGTCGTCCTTTGCATCCGCGCCGGTCGGCGTGAGCGTTTCGCCATGTTCGTCCGGAACATAGATGGTGACGGACTCCGTGCCGGTCGGATTCGGGTTTTCCGGCTGAACGGCGGGTTCGTCGGTCTTGTCCGGCGTGTCCGCAGAGTTGTCCGGCGTTTCCGGTGCGGCGGGCTGCTCCGGCTCGGTGACAGACGGCTTTTCAGGCTCGTCTGCGGGCTTTTGGCCGGAAACGTACCCATATACACAGGCTGCGATGACCAACGCAGAGATGGCAATGACGGCGGCAATGACTTTTGTGCGTTTCATAAAAACGCCTCCTTCCTTTTACAGGGCTATTGTAACAAATTAAACAGGAAAATACAAGATATTTGATTGACAGATACGGTCGAACGAGGTACTATAAGCATACAGAAAGTATACACTGTAAACAGTAAAGGAGGCACAGAGCATGAAATACGAAATTCGCGGCGGCGTGTTCCCGGTCGTGATCTGCGAGCTGGAGAACGGTGAGAAAATGATAACCGAAAAAGGCGCGATGTCGTGGATGTCGCCCAACATGAAGATGGAAACCGTGGGCGGCGGACTGGGTAAAATGTTCTCCAAGGCATTCTCGGGCGAGAGTATGTTCCAGAACAGCTACACGGCACAGGGCGGCCCGGGCATGATCGCGTTCGGCTCGTGCTTCCCGGGCAAGATCCTGCCGGTGGAGATCCGGCCGGGCAAAGAGCTCATCGTGCAGAAAAGCGCGTTCCTCGCATCCGAGGCGGGCGTAGAGCTGTCCATCCACTTCAATAAAAAGCTCGGCGCGGGCTTTTTCGGCGGTGAGGGCTTCATCATGCAGCGGCTGAGCGGTTCGGGCATCGTGTTCCTCGAGATCGACGGCGAGCTGGTCGAGTACGACCTCGCACCGGGTCAGCAGATGGTGATCGACACCGGCAACGTGGCGGCGTTCGACTCGACAGTTTCCATTGACATCCAGCAGGTGCCGGGCATCAAGAACAGGCTGCTCGGCGGCGAGGGCCTGTTCAACACCACGCTGACCGGCCCGGGCAAGATCTGGCTTCAGACCATGCCGATCTCGAACGTGGCGGAGTCCATCCGGCCGTTCATCCCGACCGCGAGCAAGTGAAAACGAAAAATCCCGAAACCTCGGTTTCGGGATTTTTTGCGCCATTTTGCAGCAGCCCATTTCGCGGAAGCCGCCGTCCGGGGCACACGAGTCGCGGAAGCGATACGCCGTATCCGGGCGGCAGCCCTTTCCTCGGCAGCCGTTCTCCGGTGCAACCGAGTTGCGAAGCAATACGCCGTTGCCGGGCTGGGGAGTTTCGCGCTCTGCGGAGCGCGGGAACGGGCCGCACGCGCGGCGGGCGCAAAAAGGAAAGGACACCTACGGTTTCCTTTCCTCTTTGAACTCCTATCTTTCCCTCGGCGACCTCGCGAACGGGCCTTACGGCCCTACTTCATAGGTAACTCGCATAAAGGAACGGTATCGGCTCACGTTTTCCGCGTTGTTGCGGCGTTATCACGGCAGATTGCACGGGTTTTGCGTAAATACTGGCGCAGAGCTCTAACGGCTTGAGCGTAGCCGAGGGAGGAATGGTCGGCGTTAAGCCGAGCCTACGAGCTGGTAACGGTACTGCCGTTTCTTTTTTTCGGTCCCACCTCTAAGTAGGAACGCTTGCGTTCCGTCGCTCCGAGGTTTCCCAAAAGGGAAAAGGGGAGCTTCCTAAGAGGGTACGCACTCATTTAATCCGCGCACGGCGCGGAAATAAGGTTTAGTGGCCTACGGGCAAAACCGTAGGTTGTCTACCCTCTTAGGCCCCGCGCGGGAGCGCCGTTCTCCCGCGCTCCGCAGAGCGCGAAATCCCCAGCCCGGAAACGGCGTATTGCTTACGCAACTCGGTTGCACCATGAAAAGGGTGCCGAAAAACGGGCTGCCGAAAAAATTTTTCGCCTTTTTCAAAAGAGTTGACCATTCGAGGTCAATTTTCCCGGCTTTTCAGCGTAGGGGTGAAGGAGGTGTTTGCAATGACCATTGCATTCAAGCAGGCGCGCAGCGGAAACTACCGCCGCGCCGCACGCGGCAAGCCGGACATCCGCTATCTGGTGATCCATTTCACCGCAAATGACGGCGATACCGCGAAAAACAACGCGGATTATTTCTCTCAGGCGGACATTTCGACCTCGGCGCACTACTTTGTGGACGAGAGAGAGGTCTGGCAGTCCGTCCGCGATGCGGACATCGCGTGGCACTGCGGCACGCGCGGGACGTATTTCCATCCGTACTGCCGCAACGCGAACAGCATCGGCATCGAGCTGTGCAGCCGCAAAACCGGGGAGAAGTATTCCTTCAAGCCGGAAACCGTGCGCCGCGCGCAGCAGCTTGCCCGCGAGCTGATGGAAAAGTACGGCATTCCGCCGGAAAACGTGGTGCGTCACTACGATGTGACACACAAAAACTGTCCCGCGCCGTTCGTGGAGAGCGCGGCGGCGTGGGCGGCATTCAAGCAGGGCTTACAGCAAAAGGAGGAGCACGATATGACCGAAGCCGAGGTAAAAAAGCTCATCGAAAACAGCCGAAAGACGTACAGCAGCGCGGCAGCGTGTCCGGCATGGGCGCAGCCGACCGTGAACAAGCTGATGCGTAAGGGCTTTCTGCTGGGCGATGAAAAGGGCCGGCTGGAGCTGACAGGTGACCTGCTGCGTACACTCGTCATCAACGACCGCGCGGGTCTGTACGGAGAATAAGCTGTCGCGAAACCACGGTTTCGCCGACAAGAGGAACGGACCGTAGGCCGTTCCAAAGTCGTCCGAAAGTTCCTCTCAATGGTCGAAACTTTCTCCCTCTTAGGGAATAAAAACCGAGGTACACGCCCTCGGTTTTTATGAATTTGTAAGGCAAATTCTATTTAACGCGCGCTCTCGCGCGATGTATGCAAATACAGACGTTAAATGCTTCTCGAAAAGCGGAAAAGAGCTGCAAACCGTGGTTTGCAGCTCTTTTCGTTACGTTTCTTATGTGTTCTGATAGGTGAGGCCCTTTTTCCGGATAATGTGCATCTGCACATAGTACGAGGCAGCGAGGAACACCGCCGCGAACGTCCATGCTGCCGCATCGGTGTAGAACAGGCCGCGCTCGCCGATGGCCTTGGTCAGCAGCAGTGCTGCGCCCACACGGCCCGCAAACTCGGTCAGGCCGGAGAGCATCGGCGCGGTGGTGAAGCCCATGCCCTGAAGGGCAGAGCGGTAGGTGTGCAGCACATACGCGGACAGCAGGAACGTGCTCATAACGACCAGATAATCGTAGGCGACCGACAGGGCTTGGGCAGCGTTGGCCGCATCCGCCGAAATGAACATCGCGACCACATGACGGCCGAACAGGATCATGCCCGCCGCCAGCAGGAGGGCGAAGCTCAGCGCCAGCACGAGCGTACACCGCACGCCCTTTTTCACGCGGTCGAGCCGGTTCGCGCCCCAGTTCTGGCCGGTGTAGGTCGAGGCGGCGTAGCCGAACGCGGAGGCCGAGCAGTCCATCAGGCCGTGCAGCTTGTTCGTAGCCGTAAAGCCCGCGAGGAACACGAAGCCGCAGGTATTGATGACCGCCTGCATGATGATGCCGCTGATCACGATAACGAAGTGCTGGAGCGCCAGCGGCAGACCGAGATGGCACAGCCGACGGAGCACGCCGCCGTCCGGCTGCCAGTCCGGGCGCTGCACGGAGGCATCCTGAATCCTGCGGAGCACGTTCACGCAGTACGCGAATGCGAACAGCTGTGCGAGCAGCGTTGCCGCCGCTGCGCCGGGAATGCCCCAGCCGAGGCGGATGACAAACAGCAGGTCGAGCACGATGTTGAGGCAGCCCGCAGTGAACATGGCGATGAGCGGGCTTTTGCCGTCGCCGAGCGCACGCAGGATGGCTGCCGCCATGTTGTACGCCATCGTGATGAGCGTACCGGCGTACATCATCGTCAGGTAGATGTGCGCGCCGTCATAGATGTTCTCGGGTGTGTCGAGCAGGCGCAGCAGCCAGCCCGCCGAGGACACGAACACCACGGTCAGCAAAATGCCGACCGCCGCGCACAGCAGCACGGACATGGTGATGGCCTTTCGCAGCCCTTTTTTGTCGTTCGAGCCGAACGTCTGCGACACGAGCACGGAGAAGCCCTGCGTCATGGCCTGTATCGTCCACAGCACCAGCCAGTACAGCCAGTCGGTCGCGCCGAGCGCGGCAAGCGCCTCCACGCCCACGCCGCGGCCCACGATGGAGGCATCCGCGACGGTGTATAACTGCTGGCCGACGTTTGTCAGGATGAGCGGCACGGCCAGCCCGAGGATAAGCTTGGTCGGGCTGCCGGACGTCATGTTGGTTTCTCTGCTCATTGGGGATTCTTCTTTCTTTTGCTTACTCTTTACATAATTATACTGCGAAACCGGCTGCGCGGACAGGGATTTGGGCTGTGCTTTTCTGCCGCGAAGCTGCGGAATCCTACTTTGCCAGCTCGTACATCGCGGCGGCGATGATCTCGGCGTTTTGCAGCACGCGCTCGACCTCCATATACTCGTCCGGCTTGTGCTCGCGCACCTCGTCGCCGGGAAAGATCGGGCCGAATGCAACGAGATTGGGCATGGATTTCGCATAAGTGCCGCCGCCGATGCTCTTGAGCTCGGCCTTTTCGCCGGTCTGCTCCTCGTACACCCTGGACAGACGGCGGATGAGCTCGCTCTCGGGCGGCATATAGATGGCAGCGGCGTGGGTCAGCTCGGTTTCCGTAAAGCCGCCGAGCGTGAAGCCGCGCGACAGACGGGGATAGACGAACTCATATTTGAGGGTGACAGGGTAGCGCACGGACATGGTGAGCGACAGCGTTTCGTCCTCAAAGCGGGCTGCACCGAGGTTGAGGGTCAGCGGGCCGGAGAGCGCGTCGCGCATCGCAAGGCCGAGCGACTCGCCGTTGACCTCCATGCCGAGGCGCTCGGCAACGAACGCCATGCAGTCGCCGAGTTCGCCGGTCAGCGGCAGCTGTGCGAGTGCCATCGCCAGCCGTCCGATGGCGTTCTCGCCGAGCTCGGGTGTCGAGCCGTGTACGGCTACGCCCTCGGCTTCCACGCGGATGCCGCCCTCGATGGGCGTGACCTTCACCTTGTCCGCCGCGATCTTGTCCGCCGCCTCGGCCGGGCACGCCAGCTCCGCGACCGCATATGCCGGGGAGATGTTGGAGGCCGTGCCGCCCTCGAACTTTGTCAGACGGTAATCGCCGGTCTGGTGCAGTTTTCGGCTGTAAGTGCAGTTCAGGATGCCTTTTTCACCGTTGATGATGGGGTATTCGCCGTCCGGCGTGAAGCCGTACACGGGCAGCTCGCCGCCGTGCGCCACATACCACGACATATCGCCGCAGCCGGTCTCCTCGTTGGTGCCGAACAGCAGCCGGATGCGCTTGGACGGGGCAAATCCGGCATCCTTGAGCGCCGCCAGCGCATAGATGGCCGCTACCATCGGGCCCTTGTCGTCCATCGTGCCGCGCCCGTAGATGCGGCCGTTTTTGATCTCGCCGGAGAACGGTTCGGACTCGCTCCAGCCGTCGCCGGCGGGCACAACGTCCAGATGGCCGAGCACGGCCACCATTTCCTCGCCGTCGCCGTACTCGCACCAGCCGACGCGGTCGTCCATGTTCCCTGTCGGGAAGCCCAGCTTTTCGCACAGCGCGAGGGCTTCGTGCAGTGCGCGGGCAGGCTCACGGCCGAACGGTGCGTGCTCCTCGGGCGTGCCCTCCACGCTGGGAATACGCACCAGCGCGGCAAGGCTTTCCAGCAGCTCGTCGGCGTGTGCGCGGATATAGGGTTTGCAGTTCATAACAAAAACCTCCTGAAATGGGTGGATTATTCATCGGATAACGAACGATGCAGTACAAAATGGCTCTTTCTGTACGAGATGAGCCCGTCGCGCCGCATCCGGCTGAGCTCAGCGGACAGCGCACTGCGGTCCACGCCGAGATAGTCGGCCAGCTGCTGGCGGTCGAACGGGATGTCGAACGTGTCGCTGCCGCACTGCACCGCCTGCGCGGACAGGTAGGACAGCAGCTTGCCGCGCATGGATTTGGGGCTTGTGTGGAAGATTTTCCGCGTTAAGAGCAGGTTTTTCTGCGCGGTGACGTCCAAAAGATTGCGGAGCAGAACGGCGTGTGCGCTGTCCTGCGCGGCAGGGGAGAGCAGCGTTTCGGTCGGCAGGAACAGCACCTCGGCGGGTGCATCCGCCACAGCGGAAACCATCATGGGCGTGCCGGGCACGCAGGCGTAGGTTTCGGCGAACACGTTTCCCGGCGCGATGCGGTCGAGCAGGGTCTTGTGGCCCCACGCATCATCGCGCTCGATGGCCGCGCTGCCGGAGAGCAGCACGCACAGCGCGTGCGCGAGGTCGCCGACACGGTATATCGGCTGAAATTTGTCAAATTCGCGCGTGTAAGCGTGCAGACGGCGCAGGAGCGGCGGCAGCTCGGCAGTCGGGATGCCGCGGAACAGGGCGCAGCCCGCGAGGATGGACAGGTTCATATTTCCTCCTGTTTTGTTGTTGGGACAACATACTTGGCTCTTTCAGTATAGTAAGATAAAGGCACAAAGTCAAGTGCAGTCCATCTCATGGCAGCCCATTCCGCGGCAGCCGTTATGCGGTGCACACGAGTCGCGTGCCCCGGAGAACGGCGTGCCGCAGAAAATCAGTACAAGACAGGAAAACGGATACATTTCAGGAGGAACTATCATGGTAAGAAAGATCATCGAGATCGACAAGGAAAAGTGCAATGGCTGCGGCCTGTGTGCAAGCGCGTGCCACGAGGGCGCGATCGGCATGGTGGACGGCAAGGCCGAGCTGCTCCGCGACGATTACTGCGACGGCCTCGGCAACTGCCTGCCGGTGTGCCCGACCGGCGCGATCTCGTTCGTCGAGCGCGAAGCCGCCGCCTACGATGAGGCCGCCGTGCAGGCCAATATGCAGGCAAAGGCACAGCCGCACACCGGCTGTCCGGGCAGCATGGCGCGGAGCATCGACCGCAGACCGGTTCAGCCCGCCTCGTTCATCCCTGCGCCGAGCGAGCTGCGCCAGTGGCCCGTGCAGATCAAGCTCGTGCCCGTGAACGCGCCCTATTTTGACGGCGCCGATCTGCTCATCGCGGCGGACTGCACCGCCTACGCTTACGCGAACTTCCATCAGGATTTCATTCGCGGCAAGATCACGCTCATCGGCTGTCCCAAGCTGGATGACGGCGATTACAGCGAGAAGCTGACCGAGATCCTCCGTCACAACAGCATCAAGCGCGTTACCATCGTGCGGATGGAGGTGCCGTGCTGCGGCGGGCTGGAGTATGCCGTCCGCACCGCGCTCCAGAACTGCGGAAAACTGGTGCCGTGGCAGGTGAAGATCATCTCCACCACGGGTGAGCTGCTGGACGATTAAGCCGGTAAAACAGACGAAATCCGCTCTGCATGACGTTTTCTTGCCGTGCAGAGCGGATTTTTATTTGCATTTTTCGTTAAATTAGAGTAAAATGATAAAGCAGTGCCGCGAAAAGCGGCAAATCTGACCCGGTAGAGGTATGTAGGAGCGGAATTTTCATGGCAGTCACATTGGCAGAGATCGCAGCGCTGGCGGGCGTGTCCCGTGGCACGGTCGATCGCGCATTGAACGATAGAGGGCGGGTCGATCCCCGCGTAGCGGCGCGCGTGCGGCGTATCGCGGCGGAGCGCGGCTACCGTCCGAACCGGGCCGGGCGTATGCTCGCGCGGGCGAAAAACCCCATCAAGATCGGCGTGATCGTGCAGTCGGTCGAAACCATGTTCATGCATATGGTATTCGAGGAAACGGAGCGTGCCCGCGCACACTTCACCACAACGGGCGCAGAGGTTCTGGTGCGGCCGCTGGAGGGCGTTGACGCGCAGGAGCAGCTGGATGTGATAGACGAGCTGATAGCCGAGGGTGTACAGGGTCTCGCGCTCTCTCCGGCGGAGGACGAGCGTGTGCGCGCCCGCATTCAGGAGCTGTCCGCGAAAATGCCGGTCGTCACCTTTAACTCCGACCTGCCGGATTCGGGCCGTCTGTGCTATGTCGGCGCGGACAACTATGCGTGCGGCCGCATGAGCGCGGGCCTGATGGATCTGCTCCTCGCGGGTCACGGCGAGGTGCTGGTGGTCGCGGGTCAGGAGAACAACCTGTCGCATCAGCAGCGCGTGGACGGCTTCCGCGCGGAGGCTGCCGCGCAGTTCCCCGGACTGACGCTCCTGCCGCCGCAGACCTGCGGTGATGATCAGCAGCTCGCGCACGACATCGTGTGCCGCGCGGTGCAGGAGCACCCGTCCATTCGCGGCGTGTACGTTTCGGTAAACGGCCAGATCGGCGCGTGCGATGCGATGCGGGAGCTGGGGTTACAGGGCAAAGTCCACCTCATCTGCCATGACCTTATCCCCGCGAATGCGGAGAACGTGCGGTGCGGCCTCATCGATTTTCTGATCGATCAGGATGCCGCCCTGCAGGGCACGCGGCCCATCGAGCTGCTGCTCGATTACCTGCTGGCGGGGGAGCAGCCGGAAACCGACCGCATCCTGTCGCGCATCGACATTCGCAACCGCTACAACGTGTGAGGCGAACCATGAACGAGGTTTTACGGCTGTCAAACGGCGTTTTGACCCATTTTCCGGCACCGGCCGGACGGAATAAGCCCGCGCTCCTCCTCTGTCCGGGCGGCGGCTACGAATACTGCTCCATCCGCGAGGGCGCACCGGCGGCGCGTGCGTTCGCACGGGACGGCATCGAAGCGTTCGTGCTCGAATACGACTGCACGGGCGTGCCGCTCGGCGCAAAGCCGCTGCACGCGCTGTCGGCGGCGTTGGCGTGGGTGCGGGAGCACGCGGCGCAGTTCGGCATCGCGCAGGACCGCATCGCAGTCGGCGGATTTTCGGCAGGCGGCCATCTGGCGGGCCTGCTGGCGGCGGTCTGGCATCGCGCGGAGTGGTTCCCGGCGGGCACGGATTTGCAGGCGCACCGCCCGAACGCCGCCGTGCTGTGCTATCCGGTGGTGTCGGCAGGCGAGTATGCCCATCGCGGCAGCTTTGTGCAGCTTGCGGGCGAAAATGCTGCGGAACAGCAGAGATTTTCACTCGAAACGCTGGTTTCTGCACAGATGCCGCGCACATTTCTGTGGCACACGCTGACCGATGCGACCGTTCCGGTCGAGAACACGCTGCTGCTGGAGGCGGCGCTGCGCCGCGCGGGCGTATCGCACGAGCTGCACCTGTTCCCGCACGGCGTACACGGGCTGTCGCTGGCTGATCTGGAAACCGCCGACCCGCTCAAAGGGCGCGTGCCCGACCGGCATATCAATCGCTGGCAGGCGCTCTGCGCGGAATGGCTGAAGGAGGAATGAACCATGAATATCCGACACGCAGTACCGGAGGACGTTCCGGCGATGCAGGCAATTTTTGAATATGCCCGCCGCTTTATGCGGGAAAACGGCAACCCGACCCAATGGGGCGACAGATTTCCGACACAGGAAATGATAGACAGGGATCTGGCGCTGCACCGCAGCTATGTCTGCGAGGACGAGGGGAAGATCGCGGCGACGTTTTCGTTCACGACCGACGGCGAACCGACCTATCAGGTCATCCGCGGCGCATGGCTGGACGATGCGCCCTACGGCGTGGTGCACCGCATCGCGGCCGCGGAGGGCACGCACGGCGCGGCTTCGTTCTGCATGGCGTGGTGCATGGCGCAGTGCGGCAACATCCGCATCGACACCCACGCGGACAACAAGCCCATGCAGGGTCTGCTGAACAAGCTCGGCTATACCTATTGCGGCGTTATCGAGCTCGAAAACGGGCGCGGAGAACGTCTGGCGTTCCAGAAGCGAGTAGAAAAGTAAGTAAGAATTGCAGAACGGCATACCGGAGGAGATTGCCCTCGGTGTGCCGTTTTTTTGTTTTCGGACTTTGATAAAATTAAAGATTGACTTTAATATAATTTAATATTATAATGAAGTTACAATGAAAGGAAGTGATAGCTGTGGCAATCGAAGTCATGCCGGAGTGGCTGGCCTCGCTGGACGAGGAGGACGTTTCGTTCATCAAGAGATTCGTGCTGGCCTCGGGCTCGCTCAAGGAGATCGCCGGGATTTACGGCGTGACCTACCCGACCGTACGCCTGCGGCTCGACCGTCTGATCCAGAAGATACAGCTGGGCGAACAGGCGGATGAGGAGCCGTACATCGCGCTCATCAAGCGGCTTGCGGTCAAGGATAAGCTGGATTTCGACACGGCCAAGCTGCTCATCCATGCGTACAAGAAACAAAAGGAGGAGAGCAAGAAATGATTATCGCGACCAAAACCGTCATTATCGCGTGCGTGGTTCTGCTGCTCGTGAGCGCGGGCGTCATCGCGCTCGAGGTATATCTTTCCAGACGGGAGAGCAAGGTGCCGGGACTCGTTCTGCCGGGCATCCTGTTTCTGGGCGAGCTGTTCGTCCTGCCGAACGTGGTGGCAGTCGCGTTTTTCAGCGCGGAAACGCTCGCGGCGGGCTGTGTGAACGTCGTTCTGCGCGTGTTCCTCACGCTGCTGCCGACCATCGTGCTGATGGCGGTGTATTTTCTCTGCCGCCGTCGGCTGGATCGTAAAAAGCAGCTCGATAAAATGAATATTCAGGACCTTTAAGGCAATACCGCATAATTGAACAAGAGTGATTTGTGAGTAAATTTTGCGTACTGACGAGGCACAGTTTTGCGGTAATACTTGATGTATTACCGTGAAACTTCGGCAGCGCGGACGGAACTCGCGCAAGGAACCGAAGCCAAAGTCAGGGCACAAAATTTCCGCAAAGCACCGCGGCAGCGCGACCGGAGCCTGCGCAAGGAGCCGCCGCTTTAATTGTGCGGTGTTGCCTTAAGGCAAAAGAAAGCCCGGTTTCCAACAGACACATTGGAAACCGGGTACTTTTTACGCAAAAATCCGATGATACGCCAGTGCGGCATAGCCGCCGATGGCAGCGGTCATTTCCTTGGAAGCCACAGCCTTGTCCGCCAGCGTGACGATCCACGCGATGCGCGTGCGCGGCATGGCCGCCAGCGGGAACATATGCCGTGCGATGGCCTCGCACTCGCGTGCGGACAGTCCGAACATATGCCTTGCGCGGTCGGCGGCGATATGGCCGTGGATGAAGCCGTGCATATGCGTGATGCGCCGAATGCCGGAAAAATGGCTGAGATAGCGGCGAAAACGTTCGCCGTGCCAGTCGTAGCCGAAGAAATCGTGCAGCAGCGCGGCGCGGACGACAGATGCGGTCTCGCTCTCTGACAGACACATCAAATGAGCAAGCCCGCAGGCCGCTTCGGCCACCGCGACCGAATGGTCGTACACGGAATTGTTCACGCCGTGGTGCTCGAACGTACGCAGCTGCTGAAAGCTCGGGTGTGCAAGGATGTCACCGGCGTACTGCTGAATTTCACTACCCATCGGACTCACCCTCTTTCGCTTTTGATGCCTTTATTATAGTGCGCTTTGTGCACAAAAGCAAGAGGAAAATTGTAACAAGTTTGTGACAGGTGTACGAATCAGTCCAGCGGCGGCGTGTCGAGGATGAGCTGGTTATAGGGCAGATCCTCGAAGCCGAGCACATGGTACAGTGCGGCCGCGCGGACGTTCTCCGGCGTGACCTCCAGACGGTAGCGTGCGGCGGTGTTGTATTTCTCATGTACGGCGGCGATGATTCTGCTGCCGATGCCCTTGCCGCGCTGCTCGTCATCCACCATCAGCTCCTCCAGCCAGACACACAGGCCGCCCGCCTCGTTCGACCAGGTGAGCGCCAGCAGACAGTACGCACAGGGCGTGCCGTCCTCGTCCTCCGCGATGAGGCAGTCCGCGTAGGGCGTGCCGTGCATGAGCAGCTCGAATGTGCGCTCGGCGTTCTGACAGGGTATCTCGTGGTTGCAGGCAGGCGTTTTGTAGAACGCATGGCAGCGGTCGATGAAAAAGTCGCGGTCAGCCGCTTCAATAGAGCGAATATGCATGGAAACCTTAAATCTGGTCAAGCGCCTGCTGGAGGTCTGCGATAATGTCCTCCACATTCTCCAGACCGACCGAAATACGCACCATGCCCGGCTCGATGCCTGCGGCGACGAGCTGCTCGTCAGTGAGCTGACGGTGGGTTTCGGAGGCCGGATGCAGTACGCAGGTGCGGATGTCGGCAACGTGAACCTCGTTGCACGCCAGCTTCAGGCTGTCCATGAACTTCATCGCCGGAGCGCGGCCGCCCTTGATGTCGATGGACATAACGCCGGAGGTGCCCATCGGCAGGTATTTCTGTGCGCGCTCATAGTGCTCGTTGCCGGGCAGCGCCGGATAGCGCACGGAGGCGATCTTGTCGCTCGCTTCGAGGAACTTCGCAACGGTCAGGGCGTTCTCACAGTACTGCTTCATACGCACCGGGAGGGTTTCCAGACCCAGATTGAGCAGGAACGCGGAGTGCGCCGCCGGGTAGCAGCCGAAATCGCGCATCAGCTGCATACGCGCCTTGATGATGTATGCCATCGCGCCGAACTCGCGGGTGTAGACCACGCCGTGGTAGCTCTCGTCCGGCTCGGTGAAGTCCGGGAACTTGCCCGAAGCGGCCCAGTCGAACTTGCCGCCGTCCACGATAACGCCGCCGCCCTGTACGGCATGGCCGTCCATGTACTTGGTGGTGGAGTGGATGACGATGTCCGCACCCCATTCGATCGGGCGGCAGAGAACGGGCGTTGCGAACGTGTTGTCCACGATGAGCGGCACATTGTTCTTGTGCGCGATGTTCGCCCACTTTTCGATGTCGAATACGGTCAGCGCCGGGTTGGCCAGCGTTTCACCGAACACAGCCTTGGTGTTGGGCTTGAACAGCTTCTGGATCTCCTCCTCGCCGGCTTCGGCATCCGCCCAGATGCACTCGATGCCCAGTTTCTTGAGCGTTACGCCGAACAGGTTGATGGTGCCGCCGTAGATGGTGGAAACTGCGATGAAGCTGTCGCCCGCCGAGCACAGATTGAGGATGGACAGCAGGGAAGCGGCCTGACCCGAGCTGGTCAGCATCGCGCCGACGCCGCCCTCGAGCGAGGCGATCTTCTTCTCAACGGCATCGCAGGTCGGGTTGGCAAAGCGGGAGTAGATGCACTCCGTCGGCATATCGAACAGCGATGCGATCTTTTCGGTCGAATCAAAGCGGTAAGTGGTGGACTGCACGATGGGCATGACACCCGGACCGCCGTTTTCCGGCTTGTATCCTTCATGCAGGCATTTGGTTTCGATTTTCATATAAACTACCTCTTTACTATGATTTAGCGTAGAATAATCTTCGTTTATTGTAGCACGGCGCGCGCTGTCGGTCAAGGCGGTCCGGTTGAACTGCACGCCGCCGCGTGGTATGATAGAGGCACACGGGAGGAGGGAGAACCGATGAAAGATATTCTCATCACGCTGCTGAATACCGCATTTTGGTTCGGGCTGCATTTCGGCACGGCAGGTCTGATCTGCGCCCTGCCGAAAGCGGTGCAGGCACAGCTTTTTGACCCGAACCGGCGCTTTTTCACGGTATCCGACCGGGAAATGCGGGTTTTCCGCGCGATCGGCCTGCCAAAGTGGAAAGACCGCCTGCCGCAGTTCAACCCGGAGTTCGACAAGCGGCATCTCGCGAACGGGCGCGACCCGGCGTATCTCGACCGTTTCCTGTTCATCACCTGCCGCGCGGAGGTCATCCATTATGTGATCGGCGTGCAGGGCTGGCTGTCGCTGTTTTTCTGTCTGCTGAGTGCGAACCGGACGGCGTGGCTCATCCGGTATGCCGTTATCGCGCTCGTTATCCAGCTCGCCAACCTGCCGTTCGCGTGGATACAAAGATACAACCGGAAACGGCTGCTGCGGGTGCGCAAAAGACTTTAATTCCGGATAGAAATTTGCTATAATATAAAGATAGACCCAAAGGAGGTTTTACCATGACTGACGAAAAGATCGCGCGCATCAACGCGCTTGCCAAAAAGGCAAAGACCGAGGGCCTGACCGAGGCCGAGAAGCAGGAACAGCAGGCGCTCCGCGCGGAGTACGTTGCGGACTTCCGCAAGAGCCTGAAGGCCCAGCTGGATAACACAGTCGTTATCAATCCGGACGGCACCTCGTACAAGCTGAAGCAGGACAAAAAGTGATGCGCCTGCCGGAACACGCAGCCCGCGCCATCGCGCAGCTGGAACAGGCGGGCTTTGAGGCATGGGCGGTCGGCGGCTGCGTGCGCGACAGCCTGCGCGGAGCCGAACCGCATGACTGGGATTTATGTACCGCAGCCTTTCCTGCGGAGATGCAGGCCGTGTTCGCGGATGAGCGGGTGCTCACCACCGGGCTCAAGCACGGCACGCTGACCGTGCTCACGCCGGACGGCCCGCTGGAGATAACGACCTACCGCACGGAGGGCGGCTACTCGGACGGACGGCATCCGGACGGCGTGCATTTCGTCCGCGACATCCGCGAGGATCTGTCCCGCCGCGATTTTACGGTCGGCGCGATGGCGTGGCACCCGGAACGCGGCCTGTGCGACCCGTTCGGCGGTCGGAAAGACCTCGAAAACGGCGTTCTGCGTGCTGTCGGCGATGCGGACACCCGTTTTGAGGAGGATGCGCTCCGCATCCTGCGCGGACTGCGGTTCGCCGCCAAGCTGGGCTTTGCCATCGAGCCGGAAACCGTTTCCGCCATGCGGCGGCAGGCCAAACGGCTGGACTGCATCGCCGCCGAGCGCATCCGCGACGAGCTGACCGGGCTGCTGTGCGGCCGGTATGTGCAGCGCACGCTCATGCAGTACGCCGACCTCATCGCGGCGGCGCTGCCCGAGCTCGCGCCCATGCAGGGCTGTCAGCAGCAGAACGCGCACCACCTGTACGATGTGTGGGAGCATACCGTCCGTGCGGTGGGTCAGGTGCCCGCCGTGCCCGCGCTGCGCTGGGCAATGCTGCTCCACGACAGCGGCAAGCCTGCCTGCAAAACGATCGATGAACAGGGCGTCGGGCATTTCCGGGGACATCCCAGAGCGAGCCTTGCACTGTCGCGTGAGCTCCTGCCGCGGCTGCGGTTCTCGAGCGCGGACACCGAGCGCATCCTGCTGCTGGTCGAGCGCCACGACGCGCCGCTGGGCGATACCGAAAAGCTGGTGCGGCGCAGCCTGTCGCGCATCGGTGAGGCGCGGTTCCGCGACCTGCTGGCCGTCAAAAAGGGCGATGCGGTCGGGCAGGGCACCAGCCGCGATTCTGTCGCGCAGCTGTGGCGCACCGAGGAGCTGCTGAACCGCGTGCTCGCGCAGGAGCAGTGCTTCTCTCTGCGGCAGCTGGAAGTGAATGGCCGCGATATGCAGTCGCTCGGCCTGTGCGGCGCGGCGATAGGCGAGATGCTGCAATACCTGCTCGATGCTGTCATCGACGGACAGACCGCCAACGAGCGGGAGGCGCTGCTGGCGCTTGCACAGGAGCGGATGGTGCAGCTGCTCGCCGTAGGGCGCGACGACGCGGCGCGCCGCATGGATACGCACCCGAATGGAGGAACAACATGACAAATAAGGAACTTTTCATCGAAACCTACAACAAAAACATCCGCCGTCCGGGCGCGGACAAGCTGCTCGCGTGGATGGAGGGCACGGATTTCTTCACTGCACCGGCCTCCACGCGCTTTCACGCGGCGTATGAGGGCGGCCTGCTCGACCACTCGATCAACGTCTACAATGTTCTCATCTCCAAGCATTTCGATCCGGAAACCGATGATCTCGAGAGCTTCACCATCGCCTCGCTCCTGCACGATCTGTGCAAGGCCGGTTTCTACAAGACCGAGCTCCGCAATCGCAAGAACGACCGCGGTGAGTGGGAAAAAGTGCCCGTTTACGCGGTGGACGACCAGTTTCCGTACGGTCACGGTGAAAAGTCCGTATTTCTGATCGAGCGGTTCATGCGCCTTCGCACCGAGGAGGCCATCGCCATCCGCTGGCACATGGGCGGCTTTGACGAGGCGGTCAAAGGCGGCAGCTTTGCACTCGCGCACGCCTTCGAGAAATATCCGCTGGCGGTCAAGCTGCACCTTTCCGATCTGGAGGCCACCTATCTGCACGAGAACAGGAGCGAATGAGCATGAAGACCAAGGAATTTTCCATCTCCACCGACCATGAGGGAATGTACAATATCACCTCCAAGCTGCGCGAAGCCATCCGCGAGAGCGGCGTGCAGAGCGGCATCGCGGTGGTGTACTGCCCGCATACGACCGCCGGCATCACCATCAACGAGAACGCCGACCCGGATGTGCAGCAAGACCTGCTGCTCGGTCTGCGCGAGGCCTTTCCCGACCGGCGGGAGTTCCGCCACGCGGAGGGCAACTCGACCGCGCACCTCAAATGCAGCTATGTCGGCCCGAGCCAGACCGTGCTCATCGAGGACGGCAAGCCCATCCTCGGCATCTGGCAGGGCGTGTACTTCTGTGAGTTCGATGGCCCGCGCCATCGGCACTACTATATCAAGGTGATGGCGGATAGTTGAGGCAACACCGCACAATGAAAGCGGCGGCTCCTTGCGCAGGCTCCGGTCGCGCTGCCGCGGTGCTTTGCGGAAATTTTGTGCCCTGACTTTGTTGCAGTTTCACGGTAATACATCAAGTATTACCGCAAAACTGCGCCTCGTCAGTACGCAAAATTTACTCGCAAATCACTCTTGTTCAATTATGCGGTATTGCCTTGACTTGCACTTATTTCATCACTCTGCTATAATAAAGTCAAATATACCCCGAACAAGGAGAGATTCTCATGGAAGCACTGGAATGTATCAAAACGCGCCGCAGCGTGCGTAAGTTCACCGAGCAGCCGGTGACGGAGGCCGAGATCCGCGAGGTCATCGAGGCAGCCGCCTATGCGCCGAGCTGGAAGAACACGCAGATCGCGCGTTACATCGCTGTGACCGACAAGGAAAAGAAAGCCAAACTGGCGGACGACTGCATGATGGGCTTTGCCTACAACCAGAAGACCACCCACGGCGCACCGGCGCTGGTCGTGCTGACCATGGTGACCGAGCGTTCCGGCTACGAGCGCGACGGTTCGTTCAGCACGGCACTCGGCACGCACTGGCAGTCCTTTGATGCGGGCATCGCCGCGCAGACGTTCTGCCTCGCCGCGCACGCGCAGGGACTGGGCACGGTCGTGATGGGCATTTTCGATCCGGCGGAGGTTGCAAAGGTGGTTGACATTCCGGAGGGTCAGCAGGTCGCGGCGCTCATCGCGCTCGGCCATCCGGCGGAGGAGCCGCAGGCGCCGAAGCGCAAGGATGTCGATACGCTGCTGCGTTTCGAGTGAGTTTATACCGAAAAGGGCACCGCAGAGGGCTTCTGCGGTGCTTTTTTTGCGCCGTAGCAGCAGCCCATTCCTCGGCAGCCGCTCTCCGGTGCACACGAGTCGCGGCAGCGTACTCGCCGCAGCCGGGCGGCAGCCCTTTCCTTGGCATCCGTTCTCTGGTGCAACCGAGTTGCGTTAGCAATACGCCGTTGCCGGGCGGGGAGTTTCGCCGCCTGCGGGCGGCGGGAACGTTTTCCAAAAGGATAGACACCCCCTACGGTGGTTTCTATCCTCTTGGGACTCCATCTTCCGCCCTTTTGGGGATACCTCGGCGCACGGAACGGCTTTGCCGTTCCTATTTGTGCTCAGGACCGAAAAAAGGAACGGCAGTACCGCTACCGGCTCGTAGGCTCGGCTTAACGCCGACCATTCCTCTCTCGGCTACGCTCAAGCCGTTAACGGTCTGCGACAGTATTTACGCAAAACCAGTGCAATCTGCCGCGATTACGCCGCGACAACGCGGAAAACGTGAGCCGATACCCGTTCCTTTATGCGAGTTACCTATGAAGTAGAGCCGCAAGGCTCGTTCGCGAGGTTGCCGAGGGAAAGGTAGGAGTTCAAAGAGGGAGGGAAACCGTAGGTGTCCCTCCCTTTTTGCGCCCGCCGCGCGTGCGGCCCGTTCCCGCGCTCCGCAGAGCGCGAAATCCCCAGCCCGGCAACGGCGTATTGCTTCGCAACTCGTGTGCACCAAACAAAGGGTGCAGAAAAATGGGCTGCCGCCCAGTCACGGCGTATTGCTTCGCAACTCGGTTGCACCATGAAAAGGGTGCAGGAAAACGGGCTGCCGCCCAGTCACGGCGTATTGCTTCGCAACTCGTGTGCACCGGAAAAGCAGTGCCGAACATACAAAAACCTCCGCACGGAACACCGTACGGAGGTTTTTCTTTTATCGGGTCTGCTGGGAGATGATGAACGCCGGTACATACCAGATGAGCTGGTACAGCAGCAGGTTCATCACCGGGAGCGCATCGACTGCGTTCTGATGCAGCAGATAGAACACGATCAGCATACCGAACAGGCCGGAGAACGTGCCCAGCGTCAGTGCCGAGCGCACCGCGCCCGCCAGCTTGTCCGCGCTGCGGAGCACCTGCATGAACGGGCCCGCGCCCTCGCGGGTGAGGATGGCCGCCGGCGAATCGCCCTTGGCGTAGTCCGGGTCGAGCATACGCGCAACACCGGCCGCATCCGGCTGATCGGCAAAGCCGCGGCGCAGATCGAATTCCGCCTCGACCATCGCGGGCGAAATGTTGAAATCGCGGATGGCCAGCACCGCATTCATGTGCATCCGGCGCATCAGGCGCATCGCCTTGTATGTCAGCTTGGTGGTCTGATAGCGCATGGTCAGGATGCCCGCCAGCGCGTTATCCACAACAAGATAAATGTTCAGCTGATTGCTCTGACCGGCCTTGCCCGCCTCGATCGGAATGCCCATCTTCACCATCAGGGCCGCCGTGCCGAGCACTGCATGGCCGGTGCCGACTGCGCCTGTCACGCCGCCCTCAACGAGCTGCACATCACGGGCGGCAAAGGCAACGCCGTAGCGTGCGCGGGTGGCTTCGGTGAGCACGCGGCCCAGCTCGAGGTCAGCGGCCTCGGTGAGCGCCGCCGCGCACGCGAGGATCTTCTCGTCCGAGATGCGGCCCATGTTCTCCAGCGATTCCAGCTCGATCGAGCCCGCCGGGAACAGGTCGCTCTCCACCAGCATGACCTCCTCGGTGCCGCGCAGCAGATGCGCCTGCCGCGCGCCTGCGATGGCCGCGCCCGCACGCAGCAGACGGCCAGCGGTGTTCTTATAGCTTGCGCCGAACGCGCACAGCAGGCCGAGCGGTGCGGAAACCGACAGCATCGCGGAGAATGCCCAGAAAAAGCGCACCGGCGTACCCGTGCCGAACGACAGCACGAGCGACAGGATGATCGAAAGCGCCAGCGCGATGGGCGTGTAGATGAGCGAGAAGCGATCGACCGTATCCGGGCGCTCCACCTCGGTCAGGAACGCCTGCGGATCATGCAGCGGGCCCTTGACCGCGCGGCAGGCATCGTCGGCGCTGTCGTAATGGCTGTAAACCGCCATCGGCTGCTGGGCCTCGCACACCGCCTTGTAGGAGCGGGCACGCGCCAGACTGCGGCCGCGTTCCTCGCGCATAGCCGCGTACAGCATCAGGATGCTGACCGCCGTGTACGGCACAGTCACGCCGCCCTGCTCGGGGAAGATGAGCAGCGAGGCGCTGTGCAGCAGCGAGGCCAGTCCCGCGAACGACACGAGCGTCGAGCGCTCGGGACGGCCGTGCACCAGCGAAGAAAAGCCGCGGCCGAACACATCCACGCCGATGAGCAGCGACAGGATGAGCAGACCGGTCAGCGCGCCGATGCCGATGGTCGGGTTTTCGACAATATCCAGCACGATGGGGAGCGGGAGCCGCTCAAAGCTGGGCGCAAGGCTCAGGTACGCACCGGCGGCGGCCAGCACGAGCACCAGCAGCGCGCGGAACGTCAGTCCGGCGGCGTGGCGGCGCTCCTTTTTCATGGCCTGCTCGGGATCGGGCAGCTGGATGTCTGCCTCCTCCTCGGCCTGATCGGCGGCGATGCGTGCCGCACGGGCCTGCTTGCGCGATACGTTCGCGCGGCGGGTGGCCTCCTGCGCGACAGCCTCGTGCGCGAGCTCCTGCTCCTCCTCGCGGCGCTCCTCGGCCTCCTTTTCGGCCAGCTTGGCCTCGCGGCGGGCCTGACGCTCCGCCAGCTTCTGCGCGGTCTTGCGCTGGCGCTCGGCCATCTTCTGTTCGCGGGCCGCGATGCGCGCCTCGCGCGTCTGCTCGACCGTTTCGGCGGCGGCACCGGCCGCAGCGGCAGCGGCTTCGGCGGCCTTGTCCTTGTTCTTTTTGGTTTTGGGAGCCGTTTTCGGCGGCTCGGCCTCCTCGGCTGCGGGAGCCGGTTCCGGTTCCGGTGTCGGTTCCGGTTCGGCTTCGGCCTTTACCGCGGGCTGCACCGGTTCGGGTGCGGGCGCGGCGGGCTTGGTCTTAGTGCCCGAAACCTCCGCGATGATGGAATCGAGGTCGAACTCGTCGGTATCGGGCACATCGCTGAGCAGATTTTTCAGCGACTCCAGATCCATGTTATCGTCTTTTCTGTCCATGTTCAGTCCCCCTTAGTTGCTCTGCGTGCGGCGGCGGAGCGCCTCGAACAGCAGCACGGCTGCCGCGTTGGACGCATTGAGCGAGTTGACGCGGCCGCGCATCGGGATGCTGACGATATAATCGCACTTGTCGCGGGTCAGGCGGCTGAGGCCCTGTCCCTCCGAGCCGATGATGATGGCAGTCGGGCGGTCGAACGGCGCATCGTACAGGCCGACCGTGCCGTCCGCCTCTGCGCCGAACAGCCACACGCCGCGCTCCTTGAGCTCATCGAGCGTGCCGGCGAGGTTGTTCGCCTTATGTACGCCGACGTAGGCCAGCGCACCGGCAGCCGAACGGGCTACAGCGGCGGTCAGGCCGACCGCGCGGCGCTTGGGGATGATCACGCCGTGTGCACCGGCGGTTTCCGCCGAGCGGATGATAGCGCCCAGATTGTGCGGGTCCTCGATGCCGTCGCAGACCACGATGAGC
Source organism: uncultured Agathobaculum sp. (assembly GCA_934504345.1). Taxonomy (GTDB): domain Bacteria; phylum Bacillota; class Clostridia; order Oscillospirales; family Butyricicoccaceae; genus Agathobaculum. The sequence goes on from CAKSVR010000018.1 coordinate 37,153, forward strand.
GGCACTTCGCTGCGCTCCTCCGCCACGCGGAAGATGTCGTCGAGCGACACATATTCCTGTGCGGCGGCCTGTGCGATCACGCCCTGATGGCTGCCGGTCGGGCTCATGTGGTCGAGCTTGCGGCGGTCGCAGGTCACGACCGGAACGCCGTGCTTGCGCGCCTCTGCGGCCACATCGCCGATGTGCGCGCCCTCCGCCACGAACACCTTATCCACCGCGCGGCCTGCGCGCAGCGTTTCGAGGACGGCGTTGCGGCCCTCGATCAAAGTACCGTCGTCCTCCACCGGCGGACGGCGTCTGTTTTTTTCATATGCCATAAATTTTACGCTCCAAAATAGAAATATCTTCAGATAGTTTCAGTATAGCACACTTCCCGACCGGTTTTCAACGCCGGTCTGCGGAAAAGCTTAAATTTCTATATTTTCGCGGGGTTTCGCGGGGGGTCGCGGGGTTTCGCGGCTCAGGCAAAGCTGTTCTTGCGGTAATGTGACGGCGAAACGCCGTAGACCAGCCGGAACCGCTTGATAAAGTAGCTGAAATTGTCAAATCCGACCCGGAAACCGACCTCCATCACGGGCAGATCGGTTTCGCGGAGCAGGCGCGCCGCCTGCTCGATACGCAGGGAATTGATGTGCTGCGTGAACGTGCGGCCGAAGTTATCGCGGAAAAAGGTGCTGAAATACTGCGGCGACAGCCCGAAACCGGCCGCCACCTCGGAGAGCGAGAGCGGTTCGGTGAAGTGCTCTCCGAGGTAGCCGACGATCTCCTTGAGCTGGCGGGCCTTGTAGTCCGCGCCGGGGCGCCTCTGGTGGCCGACCAGCCGCCCGTACTGCGCGCACACCGCCACGATGCCGAGCAGCGCGGCTTTCACGGCCAGCTGACAGCCGGGCGCCTGCACCTGCCACGCCCGCACGATCTGCGCGAGCAGTGCGCGTATCTCGCTCTGGCCGGGCTCACCGGCGCGGATGCAGGTGTCGAACCGCAGCCGTCCCTCCGCGAGCGGCGCGAGCAGCGCAAATTCGCTCTGGTCGGCGCGGGAGAACTGGAGAAAATCCACCGCAAAAACGAACGAGCGGAACTGGTTCTCCCGTCCGGCGGCACGAATTTCGTGCAATTCCTCACCGGCGGCGAAGAACACATCGCCGTGCGTGCCCTCGTAGGTGTGGTCGGCGATGGTGAGCGACACTTTTCCCGCATCCACGGTGATGATCTCGAGCTCCGGATGCCAGTGATAGGGGATAAAATCGCTGTCATCGGCCTCGCTGCCGTCCAGTGCGGGGTATATCTGGAACGGGAACGCCAGTGTGCCGTGCTCTTTTTTTTCTCGGCGGGCTGCATCCATAGCGAAAATCCTTTCTCATGCACACACTGCGTGCATACCTTAAAATCGTGTTATTACTGCTGAAGAAATTGCAAGCAATCCTTTGATTATCTGCTATAATTATAGTTGAAAAAGGAAAGGAAGGCAAGAGTGCGAGGGAATCCAATCGTATTTTTGTTGTATCATTTGCGAGAAAAACCATGCTGGTTTTTGTGCTGAATGCCAAAGCCTTTCCGCACCGCGCCGAATCCGTTCAATGAGTGGTTGAAACTGGCTGTTATGGCGTGGTATAATGTTAACAGATAGGCTGTTTTTCACAGCTGATTCTGCGTGACCGGATGCTCTGCACCGGCCACCGCACCAAAAAATTATTTTTTGGAGGGAATTCCTATGTACATGGATAAGCAGGTCAAGCGCGGATACAACGAGTATATCCGTCTTGACGAGGGCATCGGCAAGGATGCCATGATGGACGTTGCTCTCCTCGTTATGGAGGATGGCGACACCTGGAGCTGCGAGGAGCCGGAAAAGGAAGTTGCAGCGCTCGTATTCGACGGCAAGTGCACGATCAAGTGGGAGGATCAGTCCTACGACGTTGACCGTCCGAACCCGTTCGACTACAATCCGTCCTGCCTGCACGTATGCAAGGGCGTCAAGTTCGAGATCATCGCACACGGCCCGTGCAACATCTACATTCAGAAGACGCTGAACGAAAAGACCTTCCCGAGCAAGATGTACAAGCCGGAAGACACCGACACCTGGGCTCGCGGCAACAAGGGCGAGCTGATGGGCTGCATCAAGCGCGACGTTCGCACCTGCTTCGACCTTGACAACGCACCGTACTCCAACATGGTTCTGGGCGAAGTTGTCAACCTGCCGGGCAAGTGGTCCTCTTACCCGCCGCATCATCATCCGCAGCCGGAGTGCTACTTCTACCGCTTCGACAAGCCGATGGGCTTCGGCGCTGGCTGGGGCAACGGCGAGATCTACGAAACCCACCACAACGGTCTGGCTATCATCACCGACAAGATGCATTCTCAGGTAACCGCACCGGGCTACTCCTGCTGCTACGCTTGGGGCATCCGTCATCTGCCGGGCGACCCGTGGGACAAGACCCGCATCGATGATGAGGAGCATCTGTGGCTGCTCGAGGACGATGCCAACGACCACATCTGGCACTGCCCGACCGGCAACTAAACAAACGCTCGAGAGGGAACAGCCCTCTTGGATCGTCCCTCTCCCGGAGAGGGTGAGAGAAGTATTCTATTCCTTACAGGAGGATTTTTACAATGATTCATATGGAAACCGTTCGTCTGACTGCATCTCAGGCGCTCGTTCGCTTCCTCGAGAACCAGTATATCAGCTACATTGATATGGATGGCAAGGAAGTTGAGCACAAGTTCGTTAAGGGTATCTTCATGCTGCCGGGTCACGGCAACGTTGTAGGCTTTGCCAACGGCGTTGAGCAGGAGCTCAAGGACATGATCGTATATCAGGGCAAGAACGA
>CAKSVR010000019.1 GCA_934504345.1 uncultured Agathobaculum sp.
GCGTGATGCAGTGGTATGCCATCACCGAAGCCGCGCCGCCGTAGCCGAGCAGCAGCACCTTCTTGCCGCGCAGCGAAACCTCGTCACGGGCGAGCGACTCGGCAAAGCCGAGGATGTCCGTGTTGAAGCCGGTCGCCCTGCCGTCCGCAAAACGGACGGTGTTGACCGAATGCAGGTCGCGGGCGGCGGTGTCGATGTCGTCCAGCAGCGGGATGACGGCCTTTTTGTGCGGGATGGTGCAGTTGATGCCGCCGAGCTTGCGCTTAGCCAGCTCGAACGCTTCGGGCAGATCCTCGGGCGGCACGGCAACGCCGATGTAGTCTGCATCCTGACCGGAGGCCTCGAACAGCTGTGCGTGCAGCTCCGGGCTCATCGTGTGGCCGAGCGGCCAGCCGAACAGGGCATAGGTGGTCTTTTTCGGCTCGAAAGCGCGAAATTCGTCCATGGAAAGCAGCATGACTCAGTCCCCCAGACGTTCGATCGTGTTAAAGAAGTCCGGATAGGAGATGGCAACGACCTCGGGCTCGTCAATGCGGCTCGTGCCCTCGGCGGCAAGGCCGAGCACGGCAAGGCTCATCGCGATGCGGTGATCCTTGTAGGTTGCAAAGGAGGCGCCGTGCGGCTTTGCGCCGCTGCGAACGATCATGCCGTCATCGGTTTCCTCAACGTCCACACCGGCCTTGGTCAGCTCTGCGACCATCGCGGCGATGCGGTTGGATTCCTTGACCTTGAGCTCCTGTGCATCGCGGATAACGGTTTCGCCCTCCGCGAATGCCGCCGCGACCGCGATAACGGGCAGCTCATCGATGAGGCGCGGGATGATAGCGCCGCCGATCTCTACGCCGTGCAGCCTGCTGTACTTGACGGTCAGGTCGCACATCGGCTCGGCCTCGTCGCGGAAGTTGGACTCGGTGATGTCCGCGCCCATGTCGCGCAGAACGTCCAGAACGCCCGTGCGGGTCGGGTTCACGCCGACATTCTTGATGGTCAGTTCACTGCCAGGCACGATAGCGCCCGCAACGAGGAAGAACGCCGCCGAGGAAATGTCGCCCGGAACGGCAATATCGACCGCGTGGAGGTCCTCCGGCGGGTCGAGGGTGATGGTATTGCCGCTGGTTTCGATCTCCACGCCCAGTGCGCGGAACATCCGCTCGGTGTGGTCGCGGGAGGGAGCCGGCTCGATAACGGTGGTCTGGCCCTCGGCGTACAGACCTGCCAGCAGGATGGCGCTCTTGAGCTGAGCGGATGCCACCGGCAGACGGTATTCGATGCCGTGCAGCTCGCTCGGGTACAGGGTCAGCGGGCAGAAATTGTCGTTCCTGCCCTCGATGGATGCGCCCATCTCGCGCAGCGGCTTCATCACGCGGCCCATCGGGCGCTTCTGGATGGACGGGTCGCCGCTCATGGTAACGGTGAACGGCTGACCGGCAAGGATGCCGCACAGCAGGCGGGTGGTCGTGCCGGAGTTGCCGGTGTACAGCGCCTCCGCGGGCGCCTCCAGACCGTGCAGGCCGACACCTTCCACGATGACCTCATCGTCTGTGATCTCAATTTCTACGCCCATCTTGCGGAAGCAGTCGATGGTGGAGAGGCAGTCCTCGCCCATCAGAAAGCCGGTGATGTGGGTGGTGCCGTTTGCCAGTGCGCCGAGCATAACGGCGCGGTGCGAAATGGATTTGTCGCCCGGCACGGTGATCTCGCCGCGCAGAGGGCCGCAGGGTTGAATTTGCATGGGTCTTACTCCTTTATTCGTTGGGCACGCAATAGCTGCCGATTACCTTGATGTAGGGAAGCTCTTCGTGGAGCTGGTACAGCAGGGACTGCACCGCATGGTCGCGCATATTGCCGGTGAAATCCACATAGAACACATAGCACCACGGGCTGTCCTTGAGTGGGCGCGAGTGGATCTCCGTCATGTCTACGCCGTAGTGGGCGATGGTGTCGAGCACGGTCATCAGCGTACCGGAGGCGTTCGGGATGTGGAACGCGATCTCGATGCGGTTGTCCTCGGGCTGGCAGGTCAGCGTTCTGCTGACGGCGATGAAGCGCGTTTCGTTGTGCTTCATGTCGTTGATGCCCTCGGCAAGAATGTCGAGACCGTAGCGCACCGCCGCCTCGTGCGAACAGATGGCCGCGAGGCTCTTGTCGCCCTTTTGCTGCACGTTCTGGGCCGCAATGGCAGTGTTCGCCACCTCGATGGCCTCCAGATCGTGCTCGGAAATGAAGCTGTGGCACTGCGGCAGCGCATGGGGATGCGAGCAGACGCGCTTTACGTCCTCGAGCCTTGTGCCGGGCACTGCCGCCAGACAATGCGAGATCTTCTTGATGTACGAGCGATTGATGTACAGGTCGTAGTCGAGCAGCAGGTCATAGACCTCGCTGACCGTGCCTGCCGTTGTGTTCTCGACCGGCACAACGCCGATGTCGGCCTTGCCGTCGCGCACCGACTGGAAAACCTGCTCCCAGGTGGGCACGTTCTGCGGCTCACAGCTCGGGAACAGCGCCCGCGCGGCCAGCTCCTGATATGCGCCCGGAACGCCCTGATAGAACACGGTTTTCGGCTCTGCAAGCGTTTCTGCGGGACGGAACGGGAACTTTTCCGGCGCCTGACGGAGGATTTCGCTGTACTGATACTCGCGGCTGGCGCGGATCATGCTTTGCAGCAGCGAAACGTATTTGAGCTGGAGCTCCTCCTCCATGCCGGCGGAGCGTTTTTCGACGATCTCGGCCTCGCGGTCGGGCTTGTAGATCTTATCGTCCGACTGGGCCTTGGTCTTTGCGACCTCGAGCGCCAGCGACATACGCAGCAGGAACAGCTCCCGGATGGCGGAGTCCACGCGGTTGATGTCCTGCCGGATTTCGGGAAGTTCACGCATGATAACCCTTCGCCTCCCTCAGAAGATCGGCCAGCGCAACCGCGCAGGCGGCCTCGACCACCGGCGCGGCGCGGGTGACGATGCACGGGTCGTGCCGTCCGTGGATGGACAGCGGCTCGACCTTGCCGGTGCGGATGTTGAGCGTATCCTGCACCATGCCGATGGACGGCGTGGGCTTGATGCACGCGCGCACGATGAGCGGCATACCGCTCGTGATGCCGCCGAGGATGCCGCCGTTGTTGTTGGTTTCGGTCTTGACAACGCCGTTTTCCTCGTAGAACGGGTCGTTTGCGTGCGAGCCGCGCAGCGCCGCAAAGGCAAAGCCTGCGCCGAACTCCACGCCCTTGACGGCGGGCACGCCGAACAGGATGGAGGCCAGACGGCTCTCCACGCTGTCGAGCATCGGGCTGCCGATACCGGCGGGAAGCCCGACTGCGGCGCACTCGATGACGCCGCCGACCGAATCCTGCTCCTCACGGGCCTCCTCGATGGCGGCCAGCATGGCCTCGAGCGCACGCGGATTGTTGACCGGATATTCGGCGTTCCGCAGCGCCTCGAGCTGCTCGGCGGTGACTTCCACATCGTCGAATGGCATATCCTGAATCTGCGCGATGGACTGGATGTGCGAGCCGACCGTTACGCCCTGTTCCTTGAGCCACAGCTTGCACAGCGCACCGGCGAACACCAGCGGAGCGGTCAGCCGGCCGGAGAAATGACCGCCGCCGCGCGGGTCGTTGCAGGAATCGTAGCGCAGCATACCCGTGTAGTCTGCGTGGCCGGGACGCGGCTGTGCCGCCAGCTCTGCGTAGTCGTTCGAGCGCTGATTGGTGTTGCGGATGACGGCGCAGATGGGCGTGCCCGTCGTTTTGCCATTGTAGATGCCGGACTGAATCTCCGGCCTGTCCGACTCCTTGCGCGCGGTGGACTGCTTGTTGCGGCCCGGTGCGCGGCGCTCCATCTCACGCAGGACGAACGCCTCGTCATACAGAACGCCGGACGGGAAGCCGTCGATCACAACGCCGATGCCCGTGCCGTGCGACTCGCCGAAAATGGAAATTTTGATTGCATTTCCCCAAGTGGAACCCATGCTGCTCCCTCCTTACAGCTTCAGAACGTATTCGTGCAGCTTTTCTGCATCGATCGGCGTGATCTCCGCCCGACCGGCCTCGCGCACGAGGATAAAGTTGACGGTCGCGCCGAACTTCTTCTTGTCCGACAGCAGAGCGTTAAAGATGGCTTCGCGGTCGTAGTTCAGCTCGGTCGGCAGGCCGATGTGCTCCAGAATATCGATGAGCGGCGCGGTCAGATCCTCGTTGCCCAGCAGGGCAGAGAGGCGCATCGCGGCCACCATGCCGATGGCGACGGCCTGACCGTGGGTGAGGTCGGTGTAGTTTCCGAGCTTCTCCGCCGCGTGGCCGATGGTGTGACCGAAATTGAGGATCATGCGAAGCCCGGTGTCGTGCTCGTCGATGGCGACAACATCGCGCTTGATCTTGACACACTCGTAGATGATGCTTTCGATATTCGCCTTGTAGTCCGGCTGAGAAACCATCGTCAGGATTTCCTTATTGGAAATGCAGCCGTACTTGACCACCTCAGCCATGCCGTCCGCGAACGTGCTGTCCGGCAGGGAAGCGAGCACGCTCGGGTCGATGAGCACGAGCCGCGGCTGATAGAACGCGCCGACAAGGTTCTTGCCCTCGGGCAGATCCACGCCGGTCTTGCCGCCGACCGAGGAATCCACCTGCGCGAGCAGCGTGGTCGGGATCTGGCACAGCGATACGCCGCGCAGGAACGTTGCGGCCGCAAAGCCGGTGATGTCACCGACAACGCCGCCGCCGAGCGCGATAATCAGGTCCTTGCGGGTCATGCCGGAGGCCAGCAGGTCGTGGTAGATGCCCTCGACCGTTGCGAGCTGCTTGTGCTCCTCACCGGCGGGGATGACCGTGTGCGTCACCGGCAGGGAGAACTGGCTCTCCAGCTTCTCGAGATACAGCGGCGCCACCGTTGAATCCGACACGATATGCACACGGCTGGGCGAAAAGGTTTCGAGGATCACCGCGCCTGCGCGACCCAGCAATCCGGTTTCGATATGAATTTCGGACACGCCGTTCGCGCCCGTCAGACTCAGCGTTTCTGCCATTTTTACAACACCCTTTTGGTTGAATTAGTAATTAGGAATTAGTAATTAGTGATTAGCCGGTGCGAAACCGGATTACTGATTCCCGTATATTTGCGAAAGAGGTCGGTGGGACACCGACCTCCGGCTATGTTACATTATAATATGTATCAGATTTCTCTGTCAATTGCCGCCGCAACTGCGCGCAGTGCGTTCATGGTGTGGTGGAACGAATCGTAGGTCAGCGACTGTGCACCGTCGGACAGGGCGTGTGCGGGATCGTTGTGTACCTCGATCATCAGGCCGTCCGCACCGGCTGCAACAGCGGCCTTTGCCAGCGGCTCTACCATCCAGTAAATGCCGCCTGCATGGGACGGGTCAACAATGACCGGCAGATGGCTCATGCGCTTGAGCACCGGAACAGCGGAAATATCCAGCGTGTTGCGGGTGTACTTCTCGTAGGTGCGGATGCCGCGCTCGCAGAGGATAACGTTCTCGTTGCCGCCCGCCATGATGTACTCGGCGCTCATCAGGAACTCCTCCATGGTGTTCGCGAAGCCGCGCTTGAGCAGGATGGGTTTGCGGGTCTGGCCGAGCTCCTTCAGCAGCTCGAAGTTCTGCATATTGCGTGCGCCGACCTGGAAGCAGTCGCATTTGTCCATGAAGACGTCGATATGCGCCGGATTGGTGATCTCGGTCACGACCGGCAGACCGGTTGCTTCGTGCGCCTTGTGCAGCAGCTCGAGGCCCTCGGCCTTCAGACCCTGGAAAGAGTACGGGGAAGAGCGCGGCTTCCACGCACCGCCGCGGAGAACGGTCGCGCCGTCCGCCTGAACGTGCTTGGCAACGTCGATGATCTGCTCCTCGCTCTCGACCGAGCACGGGCCGGCCATTACGACCAGCTTCCTGCCGCCGACAGCAACGCCCGGAGCGATCTCAACGACAGAGTTGTCTGGATGGAACTTGCGGTTTGCCAGCTTGAACGGCTCCTGCACCTTGATGATGTTCTCAACCTGCGGGTCGAGCATCAGGGCATCCTTGTCAACCGCGCCGGTGTCGCCGACAAGGCCGATAACGATGGTGCCCTCGCCGTAGATCGGGTTTGCCTTTACGTTCCAGCGCTCGATGTGCTGGGACAGCTCCTCAACGTGTTCATGGGTCGTGCCCTGCTTCATAATGATGATCATGTTGTGTTAGCTCCTTATATAGTGGGTATTCGCGTTTGTCACGGCGGAATGGGTATAAAAAAAGCCCTTCATCCACAAAGAGGGACGAAAGACAAACGGTTCCGCGGTACCACCCACATTCGGCATAACAATGCCGCACTTTTTCGGATACAAATATATCCTATCCCTTTAACGGAGGAAATCCGTCAGCGCCTAATACGATACGGTTCAGCGCCGCAGCTCAGGAGGGAACTTCATCGTGCCGGCGTCTGCGTCCGTTTCCAGTCATGCCGGACACTCCCTGAAAGCCGCACTTGGAACGATTACTTTCCTCTGTCATCGCTTTGTGCAATATTTGTCCTTATTATATCGCTGCGAGGCGGAGTTGTCAATGACTAATTTGACATGGTTCGCGGAGAAAATGCATAAATTTTCATGCACCCTGACGGCGGCCGCGCTGCGGCAGATTGCACAGGTTTTGCGTTGCAGCGGTTTAACGGATATACAGGCGGCATATCTGTGCCGCTCAAACCGTTCGGTTTGGTGCCCGGATTGCCTCCCGCCGGTGAAAAACGCGATGCGCGCATCGTAAAGGCCGGTATAATTCCTAACTACTAATTACCAAAACGTTCGTCTATTTCGGCAGTCACCGGCATAGAGTATGTCAGGTGATGAAAATGGACAAACGAAAAGCCGCCTTTCGTCAGGCGATTTCCTGTCTGCCGCCGGTGCGGCGGGCGCAGATGGAACGGCTGGACGGGCAGGAGGACATCGAAGAGCTGCGCTTTCGGGCGGGACAGCCGCCGAGCGCAAAGACGGCGGCGGGAGAGCAGCAGCTCCCGCTCGAAGCCGTCACCTCGGCTGAGCTGCGCGAGATTTTAAGCCGCGCGGCGCAATACTCGGTACACAGCTGTACGGACAGCCTGCGGCACGGCTTTGTCACGCTCACGGGCGGGCACCGTCTGGGCGTATGCGGCACAGCCGCCGAGGAGGACGGACACATCCTCGGGGTGCGCGGGCTGAGCTCGCTCAATCTGCGGATAGCGCATCAGGCGGAGGACTTACAGGCGCACATCGCCCGCTGGGTCGGGGAGGACGAGCCGAAGTCCGTTCTGCTCATCTCGCCGCCGGGCTATGGCAAGACAACGCTGCTGCGGGAATGGGTCCGCTGGTTCTCCGACCGAGGCTTCACCGCCGCGATCGCGGACGAGCGCAGCGAGATTGCGGCGCTGGCGGACGGCGTGCCGCAGCTGGCGGTCGGACGGTGTACGGATGTGATGGAGGGCTGCTCGAAACGGCAGGCGGCGGTGATGCTGCTCAAGACCATGTCGCCCGCGCTGCTGGCGCTCGACGAGATAACCGCGCCCGAGGATGCCGAGGCGGTGTCGCTGTGTACGCACTGCGGAACGGCAGTTGCGGCGTGCGCGCACGCGGCGGGTCTGGACGATCTGCGGCAGCGCCCGCTCTACCGCGAGCTGCTGGCGCTCGGTGCATTTCATCAGGCAGTCATCATTGAAAAACAGGGCGGACAGCGGATTTACCGCATGGAACGATGGGAGGAATCGGAATGTTAAAGCTGATCGGTTCGGTGATGGTATTCGGCTCGTGCGCGGCGCTGGGCCTGTCCGCGCGGCAGGATCTGCGGCGCAGAGTGACGGCGGCGGATGCGATGCTGCTGGCACTCGGGCTCATCCGCAGCGAGATAGCGGGACGGCGCACGCCTCTGCCGGAGATCATCGGTCTGCTGGCGGAAAACGAGCAGCCGACCGTGCGGCGGGTGTTCCGCACTTTGCAGCGGCGGCTCCGGGAGCAGAACGGGCTGTCGCTGGGGTATCTGTGGCGCAGCACGCTGCGGGACTGCCGCGCACAGGTCGGACTGGGCACGCAGGAATGCGACATTCTGTGCGAGGCGGCGAACTACTTAGGGCGATACGATGCGGACGAGCAGCTGACCGGCCTGCAGCAGGTCGAGCGGCGGCTGACCGCCTCGCGCGAGGCGGCGCAGGAGGATTTGGCCAACCGCGGCAGCCTGTACCGCACCTGCGGCATCGCGCTCGGTCTGCTGGTGATTCTGGTGCTCCTTTGAGCGGAGGAAAACGATGGATGTTGATCTGATTTTCCGCATTGCGGCGGTAGGAATTCTGGTGGCGGTGCTCGGACAGCTCCTGTCCCGCTCGGGCCGGGAGGAGCAGGCGCTGATGACGACACTGGCGGGTCTGATCGTGGTTTTGATGCTGATCATCCAGGAGATCGACCGCCTGTTCACCATGATGAAGAATGTGTTTGGGTTTTGAGTATGGAACTGGGATTGCTATGCGGCATTGTGCTGGCGGCGCTCACGCTGTCGCTGGTGCTGAAAAAGGATGCGCCGGTCATTGCGTTCCTGCTGGTGCTGACGGCGGGCGTGATCTTGCTTTTGCGGGTGTTCAGCGCGGCGGGAAGTGCGGCGCAGCGCTTCTCCGGCCTGCTGGCCGAGTGCGGCCTCGAGTCGGCACTCTATCTGCCGGTGTGCAGGGCGGTGGGCGTGGCGGTCGTGGTGCGTATTGCGGCGGCGCTCTGCCGCGATGCGGGACAAAGTGCGCTTGCCGCCAAGGTGGAGATCGCCGGTGCGGTGCTGGCGCTGAGCGTGTGCCTGCCGCTGCTGACACAGGTGCTCGACCTTATCACGGGGTGGGCGATATGAGCGGACGAAAGCTGGCGCTGTGCGCGCTGCTGGTGCTCCTGCTGTGCCTGCCGTTCGCGCGTGCGGCGGTGAGCGCGGAGGACGTACATAACGTCGGCGGCGACAGCCTGACCGATGCCGTACCGGACAGCGCCCGGCAGTATCTTGACGGCGTTACGCCTGAAAACGCGGACACGCTTGCCGATTCGGTGTCAAAGGTGCTGGAAAACATGGCTGCTGACAGTCAAAATGCCGTACAGACCGCCCTCGGCGGACTGCTCCGCGCGGCGGTCATCATCCTGCTGGCTGCCGCGGCGCGGGGCTTCTCCGCGGCGGCGGGCGGCGAGGCGAACGACTGGATCGACATGGCGGCGGCACTCGGCTGTGCGGCGGTGCTTTTGCGGGATTTCACAGGCGTGCTGTCGCTCTGCCGCGACACGCTCGACCGCATCAGTATCTTTTCGGGCACGCTCCAGCCGGTGCTCGCCACCGTACTCGCGACCGGCGGCAATACGGCAACCGCAACGGTCTTACAGGCGGCGACCATGGTGGTGTTCGACCTTGTGATACGGCTGGTGAACGCGCTGCTCGTGCCGGCGGCGTGCGCGTATCTCGCCATCACGGCGGTGGATGCGGCGGCAGGGAACGGGATGCTGCGCGGCATCGCGGACGGGATAAGAGCGCTGACCTCGGGCGTGCTCAAACTCATTTTAACGCTGTTCACCGCATATCTTGCGATAGCGGGCGGTGTTTCCGGCAGCGTGGACCGCATGGCGCTCAAGACCGCCAAGCTGGCCGTGTCCGGCGCGGTGCCGGTGGTCGGCGGTGTCATTTCGGATGCGGCCGAAACCATGCTGTCCGGTGCGGCGCTGCTGCGCGGCTCGATCGGCATTTTCGGGATGCTGTGCGTGACGGCCATCTGCTTTGTGCCATTCGTCCGTGCGGGCGCGGGCTATCTGTGCTATAAGGCGGGCGCGGCGGTGCTCTCGCCGCTGTGCTCGGACGGACTGAAACGCTTTCTCGAAAACGTCGGCACGGGCTTCGGCCTGCTGCTCGGGATGCTGAGCACCTGCTGTATGATCTTATTTCTCGAACTTGTGTATATGGTGGCGATGGTGAAACCGATATGACTGAATTACTGCAAACGATCGTGCTGCGCGTGACGATAGCGGGCGCGGCTTCGGCGGTGGCGCTGAGGCTTGCGGGCGGCGGTGCACTGCGCGAGGTCATCCGCACAGCGGCGGGACTGCTCCTGCTGCTGGCGCTCTTACAGCCGCTCGCGGGTCTGCACCTGCTCTCGTGGCACTGGCCGGGGAGCATCACCCGGACCGACCTTGACGAGATGCAGGCGCACAATATGCAGACCACGATGAGTACAGTCGCGGCGAGCATCGCCAAGGCGGTGCAGCAGCGCGCGGAGGAGGCGGGACTTGCCTGTACGGTGAATGTGGAGATGGCGAACGATGCGGACGGCCTGCTTCAGGTCGATAAGGTGACGGTGTATTACGACAGCGCGGACGAGAGCCGCCTGTCCGAGCTGCAAGACCTGCTCACCAAAGAGTGCGGCGTGCCCGCGGAACGACAGGAGCTGATACCGAGATGAGATTACCGGATAACGAACAATGGAACGCCGCAAAGGAGCGATTCCTGCCGATATGGAAGAAATACCGCGCGGTGCTGGCGGTTTTGCTGGCAGGTGTGCTCCTGCTGGCCTCCGGACACGGCGGGAACGAACCCGCGCAGACGGCGAGTGCCGGCACTGCCGCCTCGCAGGAGTTCGATCTGAACGGCTTTCAGCAGGAATTACAGGCACAGCTGACCGCCATCGACGGCGCGGGCCGCGTGGCGCTCATGCTGTCGCTCGACCAGACCGAGGAGGCCGTCTACGCGGTCAACACCCGTCAGACGAGCGGGAGCGACAGCCGCAGTCTGGAGAGCGATGTCAGCGTGGTGTCCAACGGCAGTTACGGCGAAACGCCCGTGACGGTCAAGAGTGTTCTGCCGGTGTTCCGCGGCGCGGTGGTGCTGTGCGATGGTGCGGACGATGCATCTGTGCGGCTGGCGGTGACACAGGCGGTCGGTACGGTGTGCGGCATCGGCGCGGACAAAGTAACGGTTCTGAAAATGGCATCGGGTACATAAACAGTAGTACAAGGAGGGCATACGGATGAAGAAGATCAAAAAACGCGGAGCAGTATACGGCGTGATCGCGCTGCTGCTCTGCACGGCGGCTTACCTGAACTGGAGCTATGTGGATGCGCCCGAGGAGCTGCTCGCGGCGCAGCAGACCGATGCGGATACGGCCGCGCAGACCGATGCGGCGGCGGACACGCCGGAGAGCGATTATTTTGCATCCTCGCGGCTGACGCGCACACAGGCGCGGGACGAGGCGGTGAGCACGCTCAAGGAGCTCAGCGAGAGCGGCACCGCCGACCAGACCGCGAAAGAGGAGGCGGCGGCGCAGATCTCCGCGCTGGCGGATGATACGGTGGCTGAGGCGAATATCGAGAGTCTCATCCGCGCCAAGGGCTACGAGGATGCGGTCGTGATGCTCGGTGACGGGAGCGCGAACATCGTGGTCGCGCCGCCGGACGGCGGCCTGCAGGCCGAGGACGTTGCCGTTATCCGCGACATCGTCCTCTCGGAAACCGGCATGACAGCCGGGCAGATCAAGATCGTAGAAGCGTCTTAATGAACAGTGTGTATTTTTACTTTTCTTTTTGAGCAAACTATGTTATAATGCTCTTAGACAGCGCCGGATGATTGGGCAAGAGTGATTTGTGAGCAAATTTTGGTCACTGATGCGGCGCGGTTCCGCAGTAATACTTTGTGTATTACAAGGGGCCGCAACAAAATCAGGGGACAAAATTTCCACAAAGCACCGCAGGCCAATTATGCGGGGGTGTCTTAATAAAGGAGAGTGAGCACTATGGCAGATCACAAGGAGTATTGGTCCACCGAAAGCGATCAGGGCTCTATTCGCATCTCTGAGGACGTTGTAGCGTCGATCGCGGCGCTTTCCGCTTCGGAAACCAAGGGTGTCAGCGGCTTGTATTCCAGCCTGACGAGCGATATTGTCGGCTTTATCAGTAAGAAGAATTTGTCCAAGGGCGTTCGCATCGAGCTGGGCGACGATGATACCGTCAAGGTCGAGATCGGCTTCCTTGCGCTGTTCGGCTACAACATCTGCGATGTGGCGAAGGAAGTGCAGGAGCACGTTAAGGCCTCTATCGAGTCCATGACCGGTCTGCGCGTTGTCGAGATCAACGTACACGTTGGCGGCGTAACGTTCAAGCCGTCCGCACCGGCAGAAGAAAAGGCCGAGCCCGCACCGGCGGCATCGGCTGCGCCGGAAAATCCGGAGGAAGCAGAATAAGTTCATCGACCGGCACAGCTTTTCACGGGCTGTGCCGGTTTTTTTGCGGAAATTCTGCGGGCTGCCTTGCGTTTTGGACGAAAATAGGATAAAATAAAACATACTGAATAATTGGCGAATTTTGCGTAAGATATAGGAGGTCCTGCCGCATGAGTGTGATGAGCAGAACGAAAGCAAGAGAAATTGCACTGCACCTGATCTTTGAGATGGGGTTTCAGCAGTTTGAAGAGGAAAACCTGAACGAGCGGCTGGATGAGGAGATCATGGCCTCCATCAGCGGCGACATTGCCCTGTATGCGGGCAAGCTGAACGAGGAGCAGACCGCGTACATCCGCAGCGTTGTCAAGGGCGTGGCGAACGAGCTGCCGGTGCTCGATACCATCATCGAGGCCAACTCCAAGGGCTGGGCGCTGAGCCGCCTGTCCCATATGACCATCGCGGTGCTCCGTCTGGCGCTGTACGAGATGCGCGATGTGGACGATGTTCCGGTCGGCGTTGCCATCAACGAGGCCGTAGAGCTCGCCAAGAAGTACGATACCGAGGAGGCCGCAGCCTTTATTAACGGCGTGCTCGGCGCGGCGGCGCGTGCGGAATTCCCGCAGGCCAAGCAGGAGAACGCCGATGCCTGAGCGCTTTCTGGGGATCGATACGTCCAATTACCGCACCTCGGCGGCTGTCTACAATGCGGAAACCGGTGAATGGGTCAACCGCGGCGGCCTGCTGACCGTGCCGGAGGGCGCGATCGGTCTGCGCCAGTCGGATGCGCTGTTCCAGCATACCGTGCGCCTGCATGAAAAAATCGAGGCTCTGCCGCAGGGAGAGGTGCGCGCCATCGGCGTCAGCACCCGTCCCCGCGCGGTGGAGGGCTCGTATATGCCGTGTTTTCTGGCAGGGGAGAGCGTCGCGCGGAGCGCGGCGCATTTGCTTTCCGTGCCGCTTTTCACCGTGTCCCATCAGCAGGGACATATCGCGGCGGCGGCGCTGTCGGCCGGCAAGCTGGACCTGCTGGGCGGCGAATTTCTCGCGTGGCACCTGTCCGGCGGCACGAGTGAGCTGCTGCACGTTCGCTGCGGCGCGGACGGTCTGCCGGACTGCACCTGCATCGGCGGCACGACCGACCTCGCGGCCGGTCAGCTGCTCGACCGGGCGGGCAGCCTGCTCGGTCTGCAATTCCCGTCCGGCGGCGCACTCGATGAGCTGGCGCTGACCGCAGAGCCGGAAAAAGGCTTCAAACCTAAGGTCAGCGACTGCAGATTTTCGCTCTCCGGGATGCAGAATCAGGTGGAGAACAGGTTCAAGACCGCCGAACCGAAGCAGATGGCGCGGTTCGCGCTCGAAACCGTGGCAAATGCCGTCATCAAGGCGACCGAACAGGCGCGGGAGCAGTATCACTGCCCGATTCTGTGCGCCGGCGGCGTGATGGCAAGCAAGGTCATCCGCGCCCGCATGGATACGAGGTTCGGCGATGCGGTTTCGTTCGCAGAGCCCGTCCTTTCGGGCGATAACGCCGTGGGCGTAGCAGTATTGGCAGCAAAACTTTTTAACAGAGTGGAGATTGGAGAGTGAAGAGTGAAGAGTTCGTTAAGGTGGACAAGGGTGCGATACATTCTCTCCACTCTCAACTCTTCACTCTCCACTCTTTAAACAGGGTGGACTATGGCAACAGTTTACACAGTATCCCAACTGAACAATGAGATAAAGGACCTTCTGGATGCCGTTCCCGGCTACCGCGGGCTTTTGGTGCAGGGTGAGATCTCCAACTACAAGGCGCACTCGTCCGGCCACCACTACATGACCCTCAAGGACAAGGATGCGGCCATCAACGCCGTGATGTTCCGCTCGGATGCGATGCGGCTCAAATTCCGCTTGCAGAACGGCATGAAAGTCATCGTCAAGGCGCGTGTCAGCTCGTTCCCGCGCACAGGCGCGGTGCAGCTGTATGTGTCCGAGATCATCCCGGACGGCGCGGGTGCGCTCAACCTTGCGTTCGAGCAGCTCAAGGCGAAATTACAGGCCGAGGGCTTATTCTCAGAGCGGTACAAGAAGCCCATCCCGTCCTGTCCGGACAGTATCGCGCTCGTAACCTCGCCGACCGGCGCGGCGGTGCGCGACATGATACGCATTCTCGGCCGCCGCTGGCCGCTGGCAAAGGTCGTGCTGTATCCGGCGCAGGTGCAGGGACAGGGCGCGGCGGAGAGCATCGCGCGGGCCATCGCACTGGCGAACGCTGTCGGTGAGGCGGACGTCATCCTGTGCGGGCGCGGCGGCGGCTCGATGGAGGATCTGTGGGCGTTCAACGAGGAAGTGACCGCGCGGGCGATATTCGACTCCGGGATCCCGGTGATTTCGGCGGTCGGCCACGAGCCGGATGTCACCATCGCGGATTTTGTCGCTGACCTGCGTGCGCCTACGCCGTCCGGCGCGGCGGAGCTGGCTGTGCCCGACAGAAGCGAGTACGCGCTCACGTTACGCGCGCTGGACACCCGTCTGCACACGGCGGCGCACCGCAGGACCGAACAGCAGCGGAAAACACTTGCCGGTTTGCAGGAGCGGCTCGCGAACCGCACCCCGATGAAGTATATCGAGGAGAAGCGCCTGCTGCTGACCCAGACCGAGGAACGGCTGCATTCGGCCGTCCCGGCGCGGCTGGAAACCGAGCGGAACCGGCTGGACAATCTGCGGCAGCGGATGCTGTCGGCAGGGCAGAGCGGCCTGCACCGGCGCAGACTGCGCTTCACGCAGACCGTGGCGGCGCTCGATGCGATGAGCCCGCTGCGTGTGCTCGGGCGCGGCTATGCTGTGGCGACAAAGGGCGCGAAGCACACGGTCGTGACCGATGCGGCGGCGCTCAAGGCAGGGGACACTCTGCATATCAGGTTTGCGAAAGGCGCGGCGGACTGCCGCGTGACCGATACAATGGAGGAAGATCATGGCGGAAAGAACATTTGAAAGCCAGATGGCGCGTTTGGAGGAAATTGTCCGTCTGCTCGAGCGCGGCGAAGCGCCGCTTGCCGAGAGCATGAAGCTGTTCGAGGAGGGCACCAGGCTGTCCGCCTCGCTCGGCAAGCTGCTGGACAAGGCCGAGCAGAAAGTGACCGTCATGCAGGAAAATATGCAGGGCGAACTGGTGGAGCAGCCGTTTGCGGCAGAGGAGGAAGCAAAATGACGTTTTCCGAGCAGCTGAAGGCCGATATTGCAGTTGTTGAGCCCGCCCTGGAGAAATTTCTCTCCCGCGAAACGGGCGAGGGCTACGACCGCATCTTCGAGGCCGCGAAATACTCCGCGATGGCGGGCGGCAAGCGCCTGCGCCCGGTGATCGTGCTGGAATTCTGCCGTCTGTGCGGCGGCGACACCGAAAAGGCACTGCCGTTCGCGTGTGCGCTCGAAATGATCCACACCTACTCGCTCATCCACGACGACCTGCCGTGCATGGACAACGACGACCTGCGGCGCGGCCGTCCGACCTGCCACAAGGCATTCGATGAGGCGACAGCCGTCCTCGCGGGCGACGGTCTGCTGACGGCGGCGTTTGAAACCGCTGCGGCGGCGGAGGGCGTTCCGGCGGGAACCGTCGTGCGCTGCATCCGTATTCTGGGCGAAAACGCCGGCATGAACGGCATGATCGGCGGTCAGGTGCTCGATATGGGTGCGGAGCACCGCAGGATCTCGCTCGACGAGCTGCGCCTGCTGCAAAAGCTGAAAACGGGCTGTCTGCTGCGCGCCGCGTGCGAGCTCGGCTGTGCGGCGGCGGGCGTGACGGACGAAGCCGTTCTCGCGAAAGCCCGCGCCTATGGCGAAAAGCTGGGTCTGGCGTTCCAGATCGAGGACGACATCCTTGACATCGAGGGCGATGCCGCAACACTCGGAAAATCCATCGGCAAGGATGCGGCCAGCGAGAAATCTACGTTCCCGTCGCTGCTCGGGCTGGAGGAATGCCGCACGCTCGCGGCAAAGCTGACCGAGGAGGCGGTCGAGGCTGTCCGCGATATGGACGGCAGCGCGTTCCTCATCGAGCTGGCCCGCAGCCTGACCGGCCGGACGAAGTGATGTTAAGGCAATACCGCATAATTGAACAAGAGTGATTTGCGAGTAAATTTTGCGTACTGACGAGGCGTGGTTTTGCAGCAATACTTTCGTATTGCAAAAAATCACAACAATATCAGGACACAAAATTTCCGCAAAGCACCGCGGCAGCGCGACCGGAGCCTGCGCAAGGAGCCGCCGCTTTAATTGTGCGGTGTTGCCTTAAAATAAAGTTTACATAGTTTTCTTGAATAATTATGCGTTGTGTGTTATCATAAAGAATAAGTGACGTAGTATCCTAGTCAGCTCATGCGATTCCCAAGACGGGCCTAAAAATCCGTAGACGGGCACATCGATGAAGTCTTTGGTGTTTGCTTCTTACGCCCAGTTTGGGGTGGATGCTGGAGGTTAAGGCTTGCGGGCGCGCTTCAATGGCATGAAGTACCGACCCTCTTGCCGTGGAGACCCGTGACTGTCGGAGGCCTATAGCATCCCGCAAGGGATTGATGGACGTCCAACGGCACGGGATGAAACCTGCATTGCGGTGCGGCGGTAGTTGCGCGGATTGATCCCCCGTGTGATGCTCCAAAGCGCTGTGTGCAGTGTAGCCTGCCTTGAGTGGCCATGGTGAATAAGGTATCCGCCTGCGGTTTCCCGGCCAGGAATGCCGCGGGAATTGACGTTTGAAACCATGTCTGCAAAAGAGGCTAAGAATCGTTTTGACTGTTGTGGAAATCACCTAGGCTATTCGAAAGAGGCAGACCGTGGATTGCAGTGCGGACTCAGTGGCAATTCGGTCCCGAACATGGCAACATCTCGGCACGGACTTTAATGGGAAACCCCCTCGACGGCGACGCGAGGCAGTCCGCGGGGAAATCCAACCGAACCTCAAGCCGCAAGATTTACTCGGTCTGCTGTCACTTTCTTATAAAAATAAACCGGAAAACGGTTATAAAGGCAATACCACATAATGGAGCAAGAGCGATTTGCGAGTAAATTTTGCGTACTGATGAGGCGCGATTTTACGGTAATACTTGATATATTACCGCAAAACCGCAACAAAGTCAGGACGTAAAATTTCCGCAAAGCGCCGCAGTTTTCATTGTGCGGTGCTGCCCATACGCTCCGGCGATGGAATTTGCGGTCTGCCGCAAATTTCTGCTATTATGGGGCAAAAACAGCTAAGGAGTCAGTACATTGGATACGACCGACAAGCAAAAGAAAAAAGCGCCTCCGCAAAAGCCCAAGGCGGTCAATGCCGCATGGGTGGGCGTGATAACCGTCATCAGCTTTGCGATCAGCGTTATCATGTCCTACATTTCGAACGAAGCGCTGGCGAATACGGGCACAGTGCTGTCCTTTGTGGTGCTGCTGTTCTTCATCGCGCTGGGCATCATGTTCGATATGATCGGCGTGGCGGCCACCTCGGCCACCGAAAAGGAGTTCCACTCGATGGCGGCGCATCGTGTGCGCGGCGCGCGCGAGGCCGTCTGGATGGTGCGTAACGCGGAAAAGGTTTCCAGCATCTGCAACGATGTTGTGGGCGACATCTGCGGCATCATCTCCGGTGCGACCGGTGCGCTCATTGTGGCGCATATCACCTCGGGTGTCGGCGCGGGCGTGAAGGTGGTCGTGTCGCTGCTCGTCACCGGCCTCATTTCGTCGCTGACCATCGGCGGCAAGGCGGCCGGCAAGGGCATCGCCGTAATGTGCAGCGGAAAGGTGCTGGCGGTGTGCGGACGGGTGCTGTCCGTCCTGCCTGTCAAGCTGGATAATAAGAAATAAACTGCCTTTCCAAAGGTGGGGATATGGATGAAACAGAAACGATACGGAATTTTAGACAATATAACCAGTCCGGCCGACCTGCGCGGGCTGTCGTATGACACGCTGGGCGTGCTGTGCGCGGCGCTGCGCGAGTTCATCGTGGATTCGGTGTCGCAGACCGGCGGCCATCTGGCCTCCAATCTGGGCATCGTGGAGCTGGCTGTGGCACTCGAGCGCGAATTTGACTCCTCGCGCGACCGCATCATCTACGATGTCGGCCACCAGTGCTATGTCCACAAGATTTTGACCGGACGGCGCGACCGCTTCGACACGCTGCGCCAGTACGGCGGCCTGTGCGGCTTCATGAAGCCGGAGGAGAGCATCACCGACCCGTGCATCACGGGCCACGCCTCGGATTCGGTTTCGGTGGCGCTCGGCATGGCGCACGCCCGCACGCTCAAGAACCAGAAATACCACGTTGTCGCAGTCATCGGTGACGGCGCGCTGACCGGCGGCATGGCCTACGAGGCGCTCAACAGCGCCGGAACTTCGGGCGAGCCGCTGCTCGTTGTGCTCAACGACAATAATATGTCCATCGCAAGGAATGTCGGCGGACTGAGCCGGCATTTGTCGCGCCTGCGCGTCAGCCCGGGCTATCTCCGCGCCAAGACCCGCATGGAAGAGCGGCTGCGGCGTGTACCCGGCGGTGCGGGCATCACGCGGGCACTGTCGCGGTTCAAGGCACAGGTAAAACGCGTCGTGCTGCCGACCTCGCTGTTCGAGCAGATGGGCTTCACCTATCTCGGCCCGGTGGACGGCCACGACCTCAAGAGCGTGTGCGAGTTCCTTGCGCTGGCGAAAAAAATGAAAAAACCCGTCCTGCTGCACGTTATGACCCAAAAGGGCCGCGGCTATGCGCCGAGTGAGCAGCATCCGGAGAAATACCACGGCGTTTCCAAGTTCGACCGCGTAACGGGCGAATCGCTCGTGCCGAAAAAGGAGGATTTCTCCGCGTGCTTCGGCGGAGAGCTGTGTGCGCTGGCCGAAAAGGATGCGCGCATCTGCGCCATCACGGCGGCGATGCCCTCCGGCACGGGACTGACCCGCTTCGCGGAAAAATTTCCGGAACGGTTCTTCGATGTCGGCATTGCGGAGGAGCACGCAGTCGGCATGGCGGCAGGCATGGCGGCGCAGGGACTTGTGCCGGTCGCGGCCATCTACTCGACGTTTTTGCAGCGTGCCTACGACCAGATCGTGCACGATATTGCCATCGAGGGCCTGCACGTTGTGCTCTGCGTGGACCGCGCGGGCATCGTCGGCGCGGACGGCGCGACACACAACGGCGTACTCGATATTGCATTCCTGCGCTCCATCCCGGGCATGAAGATCTTCTGTCCGTCCGACTTTGCGGAGCTGCGCGTCATGCTGTCCCGCGCGATCTATCGCGAGAACGGCCCGGTCGCTGTCCGCTATCCGCGCGGCGGCGAGGGTGCGTACCGCAAGGAGCTGTCGGCGCAGCCGCTCGTGCGCGTGCAGGAGCGCTTCGGCAGGGAAGTGAGCATCATCACGCACGGCGTTCTGCTCAATCAGGCGCTCGATGCGGCGGATATTCTGGAAAAAGAGGGCATCCGCGCGGATGTCTATAAGGTAAACGAAATCGGAAGCGGACTGGAAGCCGCGTTCGCGGAAAAGGCGCAGGAGCTCGGAAGCTGGTGCGTTGTCGTGGAGGACGTTGTGCCGAACGGCAGTGTGGGCGAGTGGTTCGCCGCGCACCGCACGGCCCGCACCGATCTGCTCAATACGGGCGACCGTTTCCTGCCGCACGGCGGCGTGAACGAACTGTACCGCCACTGCGGCATCGATGCCGAGGGCATCGCGGCATATATTATCAAGAACCGGAACAGAAAGGAGAACGGCGTTGGCTAAGAAAAGACTGGACGTGCTTCTGTTTGAAAAAGGGCTGTGTCCCTCGCGCGAACGCGCAAAGACTGCCATTATGGAGGGCATCGTGTATATCGCGGGCCAGAAAGCCGGCAAAGCGGGCGACATGGTAGACGAGAACGCGGAGCTGGAGGTGCGCGGCAACGAGAATGCTTTCGTGTCGCGCGGCGGCAAGAAGATCGAGAAAGCGCTCAACTATTTTAATATCGACCCGACCGGTCTGGTCGTGATGGATGTTGGCGCATCGACCGGCGGCTTTACCGACTGCCTGCTGCGCCGCGGCGCACAGAAGGTCTACTCCATCGATGTGGGCTACGGCCAGCTGGCGTGGAGCCTGCGGCAGGACCCGCGCGTAAAGTGCATGGAGCGCACCAACATCCGCTATGTAACGCCGGATATGCTCGAGGAAACGCCCTCGTTCTGCGTTATCGATGTTTCGTTCATTTCGCTGAAGCTGGTGCTGCCGGTCGTTTCCGGCCTGCTGACCGAGGACGGCCGTGTGGCCAACCTCATCAAGCCGCAGTTCGAGGCCGGAAAGGGCAAGGTCGGCAAAAAAGGCGTTGTCCGCGAGCCGGAGATCCACCTCGAGGTGCTCCAGAACTATGTTGAAAACGCCCACGCGGCGGGCTTCAAGGTGCTGGATGTGACATTCTCGCCCATCAAGGGACCGGAGGGCAACATTGAGTTCCTCGGCTATCTGGCAAAGCAGGGAGAGGAGCACATCCCGGATCTGGCGGACGTTGTCCGTCAGGCGCACGAGGAGCTGGATGCAAAGGCATGATGAAGAACATTTTCATCTATCCCAATCTGCGAAAGGACAGCGCACGCGATATTCTCGAACCCGTGTTCGGCCATCTGCGGCGCGAGGGCGTGCGCCTGATGCTGCCAATGCAGATGCGTACCGTGCAGCCGTTCCTCGCGGATGCGGATTACATGGAAACCGATGCCGCCATCCAGTTCGCGGATGCGGCGGTCGTGCTCGGCGGGGACGGCACCATGCTGCGCCTCGCGCGGGAGGCGGCGATGTATCAGGTGCCGCTGCTTGGCATCAACGTGGGCCATGTCGGTTTTATGACCGAGCTGGAGCCCGCCGAGCTTGCAGAGATGGACAAGCTGTTCACCGGTGATTTCACGCTGGACAGCCGCATGATGCTGCACGTTGCCGTGGAGCGGAACGACCGCGTGGTGTATGAAAACGATGCGCTCAACGACATCGTTATCGCCAAGGGCACGGCATTCCGCGTGGTGCGGGTCGGCATTGCGGCGGATAACGAGGAGGTCACCCGCTTCAACGGTGACGGCGTTATCGCGGCCACGCCGACCGGCTCGACGGCCTATGGGCTGTCTGCGGGCGGCCCTGTCATCGAGCCCAGCGCGGAGAACATCGCCGTCATTCCCATCTGCGCGCACGCGCTGGCGGCAAAGTCGTTCGTGTTCGCGCCCGAGCGCAGCGTTTCCATCACGGCGGCGTGCGAGGGCGGCAGCGAGGTGTTCATCTCGGCGGACGGCGGACAGGGCTTTGCCGTAAGGCCGGACGACCGGGTCGTTATCACCCGTTCCAAGCTGCAAACGCGGCTCATCCGCCTGAAAGGCAACAGTTTTTATCGAATTTTACAGCAAAAGCTGTAAGTAAGGTGGTATAGACCATGAAATTTCAGCGACAGGCAAAAATTCTTGATCTCATCGACCGATTCGAGATCGAAACGCAGGAGGACCTGACCGACCATCTGCGGGCACTGGGCTACAACACCACGCAGGCGACCATTTCGCGCGACATCAAGGAGCTGCGGCTCATCAAAACGCTCTCGGCGGAAACGGGAAAGTATAAATATACTGCCTCGAACGCCGGTGCGGCGGACAGCTTCACCACGCGGCTGCGGAACATCTTCCGCGAGTGCGTGACCGACATCGACGCGGCGCAGAACATGGTCGTTATCAAAACGCTGCCCGGTCTGGGACAGGCGGCGGCCATGGCCATCGATGCGATGCGCGCGCCCGATGTGGTCGGCACGCTCGGCGGCGACGATACGGTGTTCGCCGTCATGCGCGACAGCGACAGCGCGGGAAAGTTCTGCACACAGGCAAGAGATATTCTAAAGTAAGCGAGGGACAAAGCGGCAATGCTGCAATTACTCCACATTGAAAATATAGCCGTCATCGAACGCGCGGACATCGAGCTCGACAAGGGCCTGACCGTGCTCTCCGGTGAAACCGGCGCGGGCAAGAGTATCGTTATCGATTCCATCGGTGCACTGCTCGGCAAGCGTGTCAGCCGCGATCTGGTGCGCTCGGGCGCACAGAAGGGCTTTGTCAGCGCGGTGTTCACCGATCTGCCCAAGGCTCTGCGTGAGCTGCTCGACGAGCTGGCGCTCTCCGGTGACGAGCCGGACACGCTGTACGTCCAGCGGCAGATCTCGGCGGACGGCAAGAGCACCTGCCGGGTCAACATGAAGCCGGCGAGTGCGGCCGTGCTGCGGCAGCTTGCGCCGTATCTCATCGACATCCACGGCCAGAATGACGGACAGAAGCTGCTCGATGAGGCACACCATATCGACTATCTGGACGGCTACGCGGGCTGCGCCGCGCTTTTGGAGCGATACCGCCCGAAATATCAGGCGCTCATCGCGCTGCGGCGCGAGATCACCGCGCTCGAAACCGGTGAGCAGGAGCGTTTGCAGCGCATCGATATGCTCACGTTCCACAAGGAGGAGATCGAGCAGGCGGCGCTGGGGCCGAATGAGGACGAGGCGCTGGCGCAGCGCAAGGCGTACTTCGACCACGCGGGAAAGATCGCGGGCGCACTCGAGCAGGCGCGCATGGCGCTCTCCGGCGACGACGAGATCGCGGGTGCGTGTGCGCTGCTCGATCAGGCGGCGAACGCCATCGAGAGTCTGCGCGAGGTATCCGATGCCTTTGACGGCATGGCCGAGCAGGCCGAGGAGGTCCGTCTGCTGGCGGCCGAGCTGCGCGACAGCGTGACCAGTCAGGGCGATCATCTGGATTTTTCGCCCGCCGAGCGCGAGATGGTCGAGCAGCGGCTGGACGAGATCTACCGCCTGAAGCAGAAGTACGGCGGCACGATACCGGAGATCCTCGCGTACCTCGAAAAGATAACTGCCGAGCTGGACACGCTCGAGAACGCGGACGACCGCCGCGAAACGCTGCGCGAGCAGTACCGCGGGATGCTGGCCGAGGCCAAGGGCATCGCCGCCGAGCTGACCGAAGCGCGCCGCAGAGCCGCAAAGCAGCTCGAGGGCGAGATCGTGCGCGAGCTGAGCGAGCTCGATATGGACAAGGTGAAAATGCGCGTGGCGGTCCGCACAGGCACGAAGCTGTCCGCGCACGGCTGCGACACGGTGACGTTTGAGATTTCGGTCAATCCGGGTGAGCCGGAGAAGCCGCTCTCCAAGGTCGCGTCCGGCGGTGAGCTCAGCCGCATCATGCTGGCGCTCAAAAACGTATTGACAGCGGGCGAAGATGTTGGTATGCTGATTTTTGACGAGATCGACACCGGCGTTTCCGGCCACGCAGCCCAGCAGATCGGCCGCAAGCTGTCCGCCATCGCGCAGAAGAAGCAGACCCTGTGCGTTACGCACCTGCCGCAGATCGCCGCGATGGGCGACCACCATCTGCGTATTTCCAAATCCGTGCGGGACGGCCGCAGCTATACCGATGTCAGCCCGATGGACAGAGCGCACCGCGTGGACGAGATCGCGCGGCTGCTCTCCGGCGAGGCCATCTCGGATGCAGCACGCCGCAACGCAGAGGAGCTGCTCGATGCGGCGGGACAGGGAGCGTGAGCCCATGGTGATCATAGACGAGAGATATAAAGAGCGTGCTCCGTGACGAGTTTCGGACTTTTATTGAGATAAAACAAAATTGATATAGGAGATACGATAATGCAGCTTTACGACGAACTGAAAGCGCGCGGTCTGATCGCGCAGGTAACGAACGAAGAAGAGATCAGCGAGATGATCAACAACGGCAAGGCGACGTTCTACATCGGCTTCGACCCGACGGCGGACAGCCTGCACGTTGGTCACTTTATGGCGCTGTGCCTGATGAAGCGTATGCAGATGGCGGGCAACAAGCCCATCGCGCTCATTGGCGGCGGCACCGCCATGATCGGCGACCCGTCCGGCCGCACCGATATGCGCTCGATGATGACGGTGGAAACCATCCAGCACAACTGCGACTGCTTCAAGAAGCAGATGGAGCGCTTCATCGAGTTCGGCGAGGGCAAGGCCCGGATGGTGAACAACGCTGACTGGCTGATGAAGCTCAACTACATCGACTTCATCCGCGACATCGGCTCGTGCTTCTCGGTCAACAATATGCTCCGCGCCGAGTGCTTCAAGCAGCGCATGGAAAAGGGCCTGAGCTTCCTCGAGTTCAACTATATGCCCATGCAGTCCTACGACTTCTACTACCTGTTCAAGAACTACGGCTGCAATATGCAGTTCGGCGGCAACGACCAGTGGAGCAATATGCTGGGCGGCACCGAGCTCATCCGCCGCAAGCTGGGCAAGGATGCACACGCAATGACCATCACCCTGCTGCTCAACAGCGAGGGCAAGAAGATGGGCAAGACCGCCTCCGGTGCGGTATGGCTCGACCCGAACAAGACCTCGCCCTACGATTTCTTCCAGTACTGGCGCAACGTGGACGATGCGGACGTCCTCAAGTGCATCCGTATGCTGACGTTCCTGCCGCTCGAGCAGATCGAGGAGATGGACAAGTGGGAGGGCGCACAGCTTAACAAGGCCAAGGAGATCCTCGCTTACGAGCTGACCGCGCTGGTACACGGCAAGGAAGAGGCCGAAAAGGCACAGACCGCAGCCAAGGAGATCTTCGTTTCCGGCGGCGCGGCGGCCAATATGCCGACCACGACCCTGACCGATGCGGATTTCACCGACGGCCAGATCGGCGTGCTGACACTGCTCGTCAAGTGCGGCCTTGCAGCCTCCAACGGTGAGGCGCGCAAGCTGGTTCAGGGCGGCGGCGTTTCGCTGGGCGGCGAAAAGGTCGCGGACTTCAAGCAGCAGCTTGCGAAGGACTTCTTTAACGAGGAGTGCATGATCAAGAAGGGCAAAAAGACCTTCCACAAGGCAGTTCTCAAGTAAAATCCCGTTAATGGCGCAAAGAAGCGGCGTGAACACAAGGTTCACGCCGCTTTTGTCGTGCTGGAGGCTTCAGGAAAGAAGCTGTTCGGCAAACAGCATCACGAGCGGGAGCGTCGCCACGGACAGGATGGTGGACAGGCAGACGTAGGACACCGCCTGCCGGTAATCCTGGTCGAACTTCTGCGCGAAGATGGCCGTGCTGCTGGCGACCGGAGTCGCTGCCGCGATGAGCGTGATCAGCGTGATCTCGCCGCGCGCGAACGGGAACAGCAGGAACACGAGCACGGTCACTGCCGGAACGGCCAGCAGGCGCAGTGCGGAAACCGCATACAGCCTTGCGCTGGCGAACAAGTCGCGCAGGCGCACCTTGGAGAGGTAATAGCCGAGAATGATCATCGCAAGGGCGGTATTTGCATCCGCGATATAGCCGATGGTGCCGGTAACGACCGAGGGCAGTGCCGGCTGGAACACGAACAGTGCGATGCCCGCGACCATCGAGATAAATACCGGGTTGACGAACACCATTTTCAGATTGATGGTTTCCTTTTTGCCTGATATAATAACAATGCCGTAGGTCCACTGGAGCAGATTCGCCAGCGTGCTGTACGACACAACGTAGAACGCCGCCTCCGGGCCGAACACGGCCGTCACGAGCGGGATGCCGATGAAGCCGGCGTTGCCGAACGCAATGGCGAAGTTCTCGATGCGGTGCCGCGTGCCGCAGGTGAGGTACGCCACCGCAATGGAGGCCGCGAACGCGATCACTGCGATAACAGCCGAAATGCCCATGGCGCGCAGCTTGTCCATGCTGAACTCGGACATATAGCTTCGCAGGATAACGCACGGGATGACGGCGTACAGCAGCACATTGGACAGGTCGCGGCTGCCCTGTTCGGTTATCATGCCGCGGCGGGAGAGGAGCAGACCGAGCAGCATCAAAAGGAACATGATGACGGTCTGCTGGAGCAGAATTTGAGTGATCATAAATGAAATTTTCCTGTACTTTCAATAGAATGGAGGGAACGCGATGGAATTGTATCAGCTGCGGCAGTTTGCCGCCGTTGCCAAATACGAAAACATGACACGCGCCGCACAGAGCCTGAACGTGGCACAGCCCGCTGTATCCAAGACCATACGGAATCTGGAGAGCGAGCTGGGTGCTGCGCTGTTCGAGCGCACGGGCAAGGGACTGCGCCGCACCGAGCAGGGTGACATCCTGCTGCAATATGCGGAGCGCATTCTGGAGGCCGAACGCGATGCGCGGAACGAAATTGAGGAGAGTATGCACCGCACGGGCGGGCTGTGCATCTGCGCGCTGTCGTGCGTGGAGCGCCTGAGCGACATACTGGCGGGGTTCTCCGCCGAGTACGGCAATCTGGACTGGCGCATCAGCAGTACGCCCGAGGGCAGCGACCTGCTGCTCGACTGTGCGGTTTCGCGGGACGAGCTGCCCGCCGGAGCGGTTCTGCTGTTTGACGAGGAGATGTGCGTGGCTGTGCCCGAGGGACACCGGCTGGCCGGACGGGAGAGCGTGTCGCTCTCCGAGCTGGCGGACGACCCGTTCATCGCACTGAGCAATTCGCAGTCGTTTCAGCAGATCTCCGAGCACATCTTCCGGCAGGCCGGTATGGAGATGCACGCCGCTATCGAGTGCGACAGCGCGGCCCTGCAGATCCGGCTGCTGTCGTGCGGGATGGGCGCGGCGCTCGTGGCCTCGGGCGAGTGGCGGCAGGTCTGCGAGGATGCAGGCGTGCGCCTGCTGCACATCACGGATGCACCGTGCCGCCGCTATATCTATGTGCAGACACTCAGCCGATTCCGGACACAGAGCATCCGCGCATTTACGGCGTATTTGCAGCGGTATTTCTTGCAGATGGCGTGAACAGACTGAAAAACTGCTTTGTGAGCGGAAAAACAGATATTTCGCGCGTAAGCGCGCATTTCATAGAATTTGCTGTGCAAATTCCAAAAAAGTCAGGGCGTGTACCTGACTTTTTTGACTTTGAGAGGGAGAAAGTTTCGACCATCGGGAGGAACTTTCGGACGACTTTGGAACGGCCTGCGGTCCGTTCCTCTTGTCGGCGGAACCGTGGTTCCGCGACAGTTATGCGGCGTGTACCTCCAGCGGCACCTTTTCGCCCAGCTCGAACTGGTGCAGGCTCTCGAGCGAGCACTGTACCATATCGAACACCGCCTGATCGGTGAAGAACGCAACGTGCGGCGTGACGATGGTGTTCTGGAACGACTTCAGGATAATGTAATCGTGGTTGGTGACACGGCTGTTGTAGTTGTGATCGACACGGATCACATCGTCCTCGCCCTCGAAGCAGTCCACACCGACCGAGCCGATGCGGCCGGATTCGATGCCGTTGATGAGCGCACGGGTGTCGATGAGCGCGCCGCGCGCACAGTTGATGATGACAACGCCGGGCTTCATCTGCTGGATGGCCTCTGCGCCTATCATGTGATAGGTGCTGTCATTGAGGAACGTGTGCAGCGTGATGACATCCGACTGGGCATACAGCGATTCGAGCGAAACGTACTCCACGCCCATCTGCTGCATCTCCTCAGACGGATACGGGTCGTGCGCGATGATGCGGCAGCCGAAGCCGGACAGGTTGCGGATAACGGCCTTGCCGATGCGGCCGGTGCCGATAACGCCGACAGTCAGGTTCTGCATCTCCATGCCGCGCGCCGCGCCGGAAGCGCCGAGCGAATAGTCCGCCGTGTGCGAGCGGAACATGATGTAGCCCGCCTTGCGAATGCACATCAGCATGAGCATGACCGTATAGTTGGAAACCGCATACGGCGAGTAGCCCGCGTGCGATACACGCAGACCGAGGCGCTTTGTAGCCTCGAGGTCTACATTGTCAAAGCCGATGGTACGCAGCGATACATAGCGCACACCGTTCTCGGCCAGCTTTTCCAGCACCGGCGCGGACAGGTCGCAGGTGCCGACACAGGAAACGCCGGTGCAGCCGCGGGTCAGATGCACGTTTTTGAGCGAAAGGTTCTCTTTCTGAAGGGTGAGATCCATGTTCAGCGACTTGCTGAAGTGATCGAAGAACGCGCGTTCGTCCGGACGGGCGTTGAATGCCATAACTTTCATTTTGATTACTCCTTGATCCATTCGTGAGTGAGTTTGCCGAGGATTTCGATGCCTTTGACGATCTGCTCGTCTGTCGGGGTAGAATAGTTGAGGCGGAATGCGTTCGACACCTGCTTTTCGTCTGCAAGGAACGCCG
The DNA here is from genome assembly GCA_934504345.1 of uncultured Agathobaculum sp. GTDB lineage: Bacteria > Bacillota > Clostridia > Oscillospirales > Butyricicoccaceae > Agathobaculum. Next base: position 28,296 of record CAKSVR010000019.1, read on the forward strand.
AGCCGGGCACGCACAGCACGCCGCGGCTGATGGCCTCGCGGACGAACGGCTGGGAATCCATGCCGTCCGGCAGGAACGCCATGACGAACAGGCCGCCCTCCGGCTGCGGGAATGTGACCGCCGGATGGAACGTGCGGCGCATGGTGTCGAGCATCAATCCGCACTTTGCGCGGTAGACTTCGCGGGCCTTGTCCAGATGGGCGGCGAAATCGTATCTGGTCATGTACTCGTTGCAGACGTACTGGAACAGCACGTTGGAATGTACATCGGTGGTCTGCTTGGCGATGGTGAGCGGCATGGTGAGCGACTTGTCGAACACCAGAAAGCCCAGACGGAACGCCGGCGCCATCACCTTGGAGAAGCTGCCCGCGTACAGCACGCGGCCCTCGGTATCCATCGACTTGATGGTCGGCACATCCTCGCCGGAGAAGCGCAGCTCACCGTAGGGATTGTCCTCGAGGATGGCTATGTCGTATTTGCACGCCAGCTCATACACCTTTTTGCGCTTTTCGAGCGTGGTCGTGATGCCGGACGGGTTCTGGAACGACGGGATGGTGTACAGCAGCCTGGCCTCCGGGTGCGCCTTGAGCGCGGCCTCGAGCGCCTCGATGTCCATGCCGTCCTGCTGCATCGGCACGCCGACCAGCTTCGCGCCGTAGGAGCGGAACGTGTTCAGGCAGCCGACAAACGCCGGGTCCTCGGTCAGGATGACATCGCCCTCGTTGACCAGCACCTTTGTCGTCAGGTCGGCGCACTGCTGGCCGCCGGATACGATGAACAGCTCGTTCTTCTCAAAATCAAAGCCCTGTGTGCGGGCGAGATAGGCTTTCATGGTTTCGCGCAGCGGGATATAGCCCTCGGACAGACCGTACTGCAAAACCGAAGTCGGCGCGTTCTGCATAACGTCTGCCATAATTTCGGCAATTTCAGGCACGGGAAAGGTTTCTGCGGACGGATTGCCGCCGCCGAACGAGATCATGTTCGGGTCCGCGCCGAGCTTGAACAGCTCGCGGATGGCCGAGCCGTGTACATCGCTCATTCGGTTGGAAATTTGATACTGCATATCTATCGCTCCTGTTAAGATTTGGAATACAAAAGAAAAAGACGCGGAAACACTCCGTCGCCGGAGGTTTCAGCGCCTTTGCTGATGGTTCTATTGTAAACCTGCACAAAGTTTTTGTCCAATATCTGTTGTTTATGACGATATAACGCGAAAGAATACATTGCACAGCCTTGCAGGATGCGGGAAAACCTGCGATAATAGTAGATATATAGAATTACTCGAAAATGAAAGCGAATCTTGCTATGAAACATATCTGTATTGGCATCACGGCGCACGTTGATGCCGGAAAGACTACCCTGTCCGAGGCGATGCTGTATCAGGCGGGCGCGCTGAAAAAGCTGGGCCGCGTGGATCATCAGGATGCATTCCTCGATACGTTCGCGCTCGAGCGGGCGCGCGGCATCACGATATTCTCCAAGCAGGCGGAGTTCAGCCTGCCGCACACCGAGGTGACACTGCTCGACACGCCGGGCCATGTGGACTTTTCGGCGGAGATGGAGCGCACCTTACAGGTGCTGGACTGCGCGGTGCTGGTCATCAGCGGCACGGACGGCGTACAGGCGCACACCGAAACGCTGTGGCGGCTGCTCACGCGGCATGGCATCCCGACGTTCCTGTTCATCAACAAGATGGACCTCGACGGCGCGGACAGAGAAGCGCTGCTGGCCGAGCTCAAGGCGCGGCTGGACGGCGGCTGCGTGGATTTCACTTCGCCGGACACGATGGCGGAGGAGCTTGCCGTGTGCGACGAGCACCTGCTCGAGCAGTACCTCGAAACGGGTTCGCTGGAGGACAGCCAGATCGCAGAACTGGTCGCGCAGCGCAAAGCGTTCCCGTGCTATTTCGGCTCGGCGCTGGGGCTGGACGGCGTGGAGGCGCTGATGGACGGTCTGGAGCGCTATCTGCCCGTGCCGGAGTACGGCGCGGATTTCGGTGCGCGCGTGTTCAAAATCGCGAGAGATGCACAGGGCAACCGCCTGTCGTACCTGAAGATCACGGGCGGATCGCTGTCCGTGCGCGAGCAGCTTTCCGGCGGCGAGGACGGCGGCTGGCAGGAAAAGGTCAGCGGCATCCGCATCTACTCCGGCGAGAAATTCCGCACCGCCGAGCGGGTGGAGAGCGGCATGGTCTGCGCCGTGACAGGGCTCACGCATACCCGTCCGGGCATGGGCCTCGGCGCGGAGGCCGGCGCACTGCCGCCGGTGCTCGAGCCCGTGCTCGGCTACCGCGTGTGCCTGCCGGACGGCTGCGATGCCCATATCATGCTGCGGAATCTGCGCCAGCTCGAGGAGGAGGACCCGCAGCTGCGTGTGGTCTGGAACGAACGCTCGGGCGAGATCCATTTGCAGCTCATGGGCGAGGTGCAGCTCGAGATCTTGACGAGCGTTATCGCGGAGCGCTTCGGCGTGGACGTAACGTTTGACGAGGGCAGCATCGTCTACCGCGAAACCATCACCGAGCCGGTGGTCGGCATCGGCCATTTCGAGCCGCTGCGCCATTACGCCGAGGTGCATCTGCTCATCGAGCCGGGTGAGCGCGGCAGCGGCATCCAGCTGTCAACGGCGTGCCCGACCGATGTGCTCGACCTGAACTGGCAGCGCCTTATCCTGACCCATCTGGCGGAAAAAACGCATCTGGGTGTGCTGATCGGTGCGCCCGTTACGGATGTGCGGTTCACCATCGCGGCGGGCCGCGCCCATGTCAAGCACACCGAGGGCGGCGACTTCCGCGAGGCGACCTACCGTGCCGTCCGCAACGGCCTGATGCGGACGGAAAGCCTGCTGCTCGAGCCGTATTACGCCTTCCGGCTAGAGCTGCCCGACGAATGTGTCGGCCGCGCCATGACCGACATCCAGCGCATGAACGGCACGTTCGACCCGCCGGAGCAGGGAAGTCACGGCGCGGTGCTGACCGGCAAAGCGCCGGTTTCGACCATGCGGAACTACTGGACCGAGGTCGCGGCGTACACCAAGGGCCGCGGGCGGCTGTCCTGCACGCCGGACGGCTACGCGCCCTGCCACAATGCCGAGGAAGTCATCGCGGCGGCAGGCTACGACCCGACTGCCGACGTAGAGAACACGCCGGATTCCGTGTTCTGCTCGCACGGTGCGGGCTACGTTGTCAAGTGGGATGAAGTGCCGGAGCACGCCCATGTGGACACCTCGCACCTCCTCAAAGCCGAGGAGGACGAGCCGGAGCCTGCACAGCCTGTCCGTTCGTCCGGCGCGGGCGGCGGCGACGGCTTCGGCGGAGATGCCGAGCTGCGCGCCCTGTTCGAGCGCACCTACGGCCCGGTCAGGAACCGCGGCTTCGAGGCGTTCCAGCAGAGCCGCAAAAAGGCGGCTACGCTCGAGCAGCTTTATGTCACCCGCATCCGCGAGGACGATTACCTGCTCGTGGACGGCTATAACATCATCTTCTCGTGGGACGAGCTGCACGATATTGCCGCGCGTGATGTCAACGCCGCGCGTGAAGCGCTCGTCAACGTGCTGAGCAACTATCAGGGCGTGCGGAAATGCCACCTGATCCTCGTGTTCGATGCGTATAAGGTCAAGGGCGGCACGGGCTCGATCGAAAAACGCGGCGGCATCCATATCGTGTACACCAAGGAGGCCGAAACCGCGGATATGTACATCGAGCAGGCCTCCTACGACCTGTCGCGCAAGCACCGCGTGCGCGTAGCCACCTCGGACGGCATGGAGCAGATGATCATCCTCGGCCACGGCGCGGAGCGTATCTCGGCCACCGAGCTCAAATGGGAAGTGGCGCAGGCGGATGAGCATATCCAGTCAATTTTGAAAAATCTGTGAACGAAAAGCGGATTAGGGTTGAAATCATAGTAAACCTGTGGTATATTAGTGAAAAGGGGAATTTGCAACTATGAAGATTTCAACCAAAGGAAGATATGCGCTGCGGCTGATGATCGATCTGGCGCAGCATGATGCAGGCGGCTACATTCCGCTGCGCGATATATCCAAGCGGCAGGAGATCTCCGCGAAGTATATGGAGCAGATCGTGGTGCAGCTGTCGAGAGCGGGCTTTGTCATCTCGACACGCGGCGCGCAGGGCGGCTACCAGCTTGCGCGGCATCCCTCCGAGTATACCGTGGGCGATATTCTGCGTATCACCGAGGGCTCGCTCGCGCCGGTGGCGTGTCTGGAGCACGAGCCGGTGGACTGCGTGCGCGCAGAGGAGTGCATCACGCTGAATTTCTGGCGCGGCCTGTATGATGCGATCAACAATTACGTTGATTCGGTCACGCTGGAGGATCTCGTCAGCGCGGGTACGCTGAATTTTTCCATCTGAAAACGAAAAGGGAAGAGCAGACGGTGGTCTGCTCTTTTTCTTGTTCGCAGCATTTGGGGTAAATCCGTTTGGGGAAACGGGGGAATGGCGCTCCCGCGCGGGGCCTAAGAGGGTAGACAACCTACGGTTTTCCACCCTCTTAGGAAGCTCCCCTTTTCCCTTTGGTGCGACCTCGCGAACGGGCCTTGCGGCCCTACTTCGTAGGTAACTCGCATAAAGGAACGGGTATCGGCTTCCGTTTTCCGCGTTGCCGCGGCGTGGTCACGGCAGATTGCACGGGTTTTGCGTAACTGGGTGTAGCAGACCGTTAACGGCTTGAGCGCAGCTGTGAAAGGAATGGTCGGCGTTCAGCCGAGCCTATCAGGTGGTAGCGGTACTGCCGTTCCTTTTTTCGGTCCCGAGCACGAATAGGAACGCTTGCGTTCCGTGCGCCGAGGTATCCCAAAAAGGGCGGAAGATGGAGTCCCAAGAGGATAGAAACCACCGTAGGGGGTGTCTATCCTTTTGGAAATCGTTCCCGCCGCTCGCAAGCGGCGAAATCCCCAGCCCGGAAACGGCGTATTGCTTACGTAACTCGTGTGCACCATGTAAAGAGTGCCGAGGAATAGGCTGCCGCCCAGATGCGGCGCAGCGCTCACGCGCCTCGCGTGCACCGGACGGCGGCTGCCCGCAGAGTATGGCATCTCGCACATTTGTCCGCACTGCACGGACAAAACCTGAAACGTCCGCACCTCGCGCACACATTCGGCGATTCGCTGTTTTCATCCCTCGGAAATGCGCGAAAACCGTCATTTTTGCTTGCTATTGCCTGTTTTATCTGATATAGTATTATAGTTACAATTATTTAACACTATATTGTGAAAGAGGAGTAGAAGTAAGTGAAACAATTAGGACTGTTGATTCGATTGATCCTCGGCATCATCGCCGGCATCATCATCGGTATGTGCGGACAGTGGTTCGGCATCGCGGATACGACCGGGTTTGTCACGGTCATCCGCCTGTTCGCAACATTCACCTCGCTGTTTTCCACCTTCCTGTCGTTCATGATCCCGCTCATCATCCTGTCGTTCATCACGGTGGGTATGGCGGAGCTCGGCAAGAAGGCCAACCGTCTGTTCGGTCTGACCCTGCTGCTGGCCTACGGCACCACGGTCGTTTCCGGCCTGCTGACGTTCTTCATCGGCAAGGCGGTTCTGCCGGGCCTTATCCAGCCCATCACCGGCGATGTGCTCGAGAGCAATGCCTTTGAGCCGCTGTTCACCATCACCGTTGACCCGGTATTCGGCGTTATGACGGCGCTCGTGTTCGCATTCGTGCTCGGCATCGGCATGGCGAACCTCAAGGGCGATTCGCTGCTGAACGTGTTCCGCGACCTCCAGAAGATCGTCACCGGCGTGCTCAGCCGCATCATCATCCCGCTCATCCCGATCCACATTGCGGGTCTGTTCGCCAACATCGCAGCCGAGGGCCGTCTGGCGGCTACCGTCAAGATGTTCGCCTCGCTGTATGCCATCATCATTGTGCTCCAGCTGCTGTACATCGTTTCCCAGTTCGGTCTGGCGAGCGTTGTCTGCCGCAAAAACCATTTCAAGGGCATGAAGAACGTCGCTCCGGCGTACTTTACCGCACTGGGCACCCAGTCCTCCGCCTCGACCATCCCGGTCGCGCTGAACTGTGCCTACAACAACGGCGTGAACAATGACGTTGCCGACTTCGTCGTTCCGCTGTGCGCTACCATCAACCTCAACGGCGATACCATCTGCCTCGTGCTCGGCTCGATGGGCATTATGATCGCCAGCGGCATGAACCCGACCTTTGCCATGTTCGCACCGTTCGTATTCATGCTGGGCGTGACCATGGTCGCAGCACCGGGCGTTCCGGGCGGCGGCGTTATGTCCGCGCTGGGCCTCATCACCTCGATGCTCGGCTTCACCGACCCGATGCAGCAGCTCATCATCGCGCTGCACTTCTCGCAGGACAGCTTCGGCACTGCGACCAATGTTACCGGCGATCAGGCCATCGCGCTCATCGTTGACAAGGTGGACAGCTCCGCCGCCGACAAGTAACGCAGAAAGGAGCCGTCCGTTGTGGATATTTTGATCGATATTGTACATACCATGGATTACAGCATCCTCGCGTATATCTCGGAGAAATGGCGCGGCGGCTCGCTGGATACCGTTTGGAAGCTCTTTTCGCTGCTCGGCAATTACGGCGCGGTGTGGATCGCGCTGGCCGTGCTGCTGCTGTTCTTCCGCAAAACGCGCCGCGCCGGTCTGGCTATGCTGATCGCGCTCGGCGTGGGCTACGCGGTCGGCAATGTGTGGCTCAAGGAGCTCGTGATGCGGCCGCGGCCGTTCGTCACGCACACCGACCTGACACCGCTGCTCGATCCGGGTGATCGGTGGTCGTTCCCGTCCGGGCACGCGCTGTCCTCGTTCGCGGCGGCAACGGCGCTGTTCTTCTTCCATAAGAAAACCGGCCTGCTGGCGTATCTGCTGGCGGCGTGCATCGCGTTCTCGCGGCTGTACGCCAGCGTACACTATCCGACAGACGTACTGGCGGGCGCTGTGCTCGGCATCCTGTGCGGCCTTGCGGCTGCATGGTTCGCTGACCGCTTCACCGACCAGCTCCACACGCTGCGGCTGAGAAAGGGCAGAAAATGAACCAGTACAAACGCCTTCTCGGCAATACCTTTATCTTTGCGATAGGCACGTTCAGCTCCAAGATCCTCGTCATCCTCATGCTGCGCTTCTATACCGGCATGATGACACAGGACGAGATGGGCGTGGCCGACCTTATCATCAAGACCACGAGCATCCTGTATCCGGTGGTGTCGCTGTCCATCGGTCAGGCGGTCATCCGCTACGGACTCGAGCGCAAGTATTACAAGCGAAGCGTGTTCACCATTGCGCTCGTGACGGTGCTGTGCGGCTTCATCATCGCGCTGCCGTTCCATCCGCTGCTCAGCCTCATCCACTATAATACCTCGGCGGGCGTTACCGGCTCGCTGCTGGAATACCAGTGGATCATCTACCTGTATGTGCTGACCTCGTGTACGCAGAACGTGTGCAGCCAGTTCATCCGCGCGCTCGGACACGTTCGCCTGTATGCCATCGACGGCATCTTCCGCACGTTCGTCACGATCCTGCTGAACATCCTCTATCTGAAGGTGTTCCGCTGGAACATCCTCGGCTATGTGTTCTCCATCATCTGCTCGGATGCGCTGTCCACCGTGTGCCTGTTCCTGATCGCGAGCCTGTGGAAGTATGTCAAGCTCAAGCGGCTGGATACGCACCTGTGGCGCGGTATGCTGGCGTACTCGCTGCCGCTCGTGCCGGATGCCATCCTTGTGTATATCATCGGCTTTTCCGATCAGGTATTCCTTGCCTCCATGCAGGATACCGCTGTCAGCGCGATCTATTCCATCGCGTACCGCGTGCCGACACTCATCGCGCTCGTGGCCTCGATCTTCGTGGATGCATGGCAGATCTCGATGGTCAACAACAACACCAAGGAGGAGCAGATCACGTTCTTCTCGAACGTGGGCAACACCTATTCCTCCATCGTGTTCATCATCGCCTCGGGCGGTGTGATGTGCGCCAAGCTGGCCATGACCGTGCTCGCCGTGCCGAGCTACTATATCGGCTGGACGTTCATCCCGATCCTGGCCATCGGCGCGGGCTTCAACTGCCTGTCCAGCTTCCAGAAGAGCGTGTATCTGCTGGAAAAAAAGACCGTGGCCTCGTTTTTGTCCACGGCGTTCTCGGCGGTCATCAATATCGGCCTGAACGCGCTGCTCATCCCGCGGATGGGCGGCACGGGCGCTGCACTGGCAACGCTCATCAGCTATGTGGCGCTGTTCCTGTACCGCGCCATCGACAGCCGCCGGTTCATGCCGGTGCGCTGGAAGGTGCCGCGTTTGACCTTGACCGTCATCCTGCTGACCACGCAGTCCGTGCTCATGCTGCTCGAGCCGCCGCTGTGGCTTGTGTGGCAGATCGGGCTGTTCCTGCTCGTGGCGGCGCTCAACAGCCGCGAGATGCTGGTGAGCATCAAGAAGCTGCTGCGGAGGGCGTAAGTTCATATCCCATGAAAGGGGACGTGCGAAAGTGCGTCCTCTTTTTTGCGCCGTAACTGGGCGGCAGCCCGTTCCGCGGCAGTCGTTTTCCGGTGCACGCGAGGCGCGTGAGCGCTACGCCCTTTCCGGGCGGCAGCCCATTCCTCGGCACTCTTTACATGGTGCACACGAGTTGCGTTAGCAATACGCCGTTTCCGGGCGGGGGATTTCGCCGTCTGCGGACGGCGGGAACGGGCCGCTCGCGCGGCGGGCGCAAAAAGGGAGGGACACCTACGGTTTCCCTCCCTCTTTGAACTCCTACCTTTCCCTCAGCGACCTCGCGAACGGGCCTGCGGCCCTACTTCGTAAGTAACTCGCATAAAGGAACGGGTATCGGCTCACGTTTTCCGCGTTGTCGCGGCGTAATCGCGGCAGATTGCACGGGTTTTGCGTAAATACTGTCGCAGACCGTTAACGGCTTGAGCGCAGCCGAGGGAGGAATGGCGCTTTGCGGCCTACGAGCTGGTAACGGTACTGCCGTTCCTTATTTCGGTCACACCTCTAAGTAGGAACGCTTGCGTTCCGTCGCTCCGAGGTATCCCAAAAGGGAAAAGGGGAGCTTCC
>CAKSVR010000020.1 GCA_934504345.1 uncultured Agathobaculum sp.
CAGTGTGGAGGTCAAGAGTTCGATCCTCTCCGTCTCCACCATCAAAACCGCTTGTTTCGTTGAAATGAGCGGTTTTTTCTTTACCTTTTCCCTGCCGCACACAACAAATGCGTCCCAAATCGGGACGCATTTTCATTCTCCGCGCTTTCACTTTGCCCGCGCGGCAACAATACGGATACGGCCGCCATAACGGGTATCCTTATCGTAATAGCAGGTAATGCTGTACTTATCGAAGTTGTTCCGCAGCTCGGTCAGCGACAGCAGGCTGTAATTGCTGTCCGCATACAGGTACACATCGCAGTCATCCGAAAAACGCCAGTTCTCACCGTCCTTGGTGACACCCAGCTGGGTGATGGCATCCGGATTTTTGATCTTCTCGAGTGCCCGCACGGCGGTGAGCTGTCCATCCTCGATGGTCAGCCGCGCCGGACCGTAAGAAGCGCCAAGCGTCATATTCATCGTGCTGAGCGTGCGCTTTTCGCCGCCCACCAGATAGGTATAGCTGCCGGACAGGTTCATGTCGGTCGAGGTTTCCTTTACGCTGGTGATGATGCCGTATTCATACAGGTCGCCGGTGAAATCGCGCAGGATCAGGTCGGTGATCTCTCCGGCGCTGTTGACCGCGCAGTAGCGCACGTTGGAATCCGTGAGCGTCGCGCCGTCCAGCCGCGAGTAGTACACGCGCTTTGCCGCGCCGTCGTCGTTCACATCCAGAATACGCACATCGTTCGCCATGGTCTTGGTGCCGATGGTGCGGCCGGATACCTTGCCGCTGACCGCTACGGATTTCAGGATAGAAACATCGGTCCCGGACGAGCCGAAACCGATGGAAACCGCATCACCCTCGTCAATGGAGGTCTTGGAGCAGGGATAGACATAGCTTGCGCCGTCCGTTGCCGCCACCGTGATGGTGCGGGCGGTGTAGCTGTTGCCGACTGCATTGGTGAATGTGCCCGTGCCGACCGCCGTCACCACACCCGCCACAGCGGAGGAATAATCCTCCGCCGGGAGAGCAGCTGCGACCTTGCCGTCACGGCCGAGCAGCAGCGTGATGATGTCGCCGGTGTTGAGCCCGCCGAGCGTGGAGAGCGCAAATGCGGCATCGCTCGTTTCGATCTCATAGGTGTTGCCTGCCACCGTCACCGAGCTGGGCGAGGCTGCGGACGGGCTCGCAGACTGGTAAGTGCCGGTCACAGCGTTGGCATACGCCCAGATGGTCGAGCCGGTGTAATACACCACATCGTACTTCTGCACCTTGTCGGCGGAGGAGGCATAGCCGTTGCGGTAAACCGTCTTGCCGTCCGCCGAAACGATGGCAGACAGGCCGGTTTCGACCACGAACGGGCCCTCCATCGTGTCCGAGAGCATACTGAGATAGTCGATCTCATGATTGCTGTTCAGCGTATAGCCGAGCGTTTCCGCGTACACCTTCCCCTCCTTGGTCTTGGTGTTCAGCAGATTGTAGAACAGATACATCATGCTGCGGCGTGTCATGGCCGTGCCCTTTGCCGCAGTGATGCGGCTGTTCAGGCCGAGCGACTGGTACAGCGCCAGCTGGCCGTAGGGATACGAGCCGGAAAAGTCGGCCGTGGAGTAGCCGAGCAGCTTGAGGACACCGGTCGCGGCCTCCTCAAGCGTTACCGTCCTGGTCGGCTTGTAGCTGCCGTCCAGATAACCGGACAGCCAGCCCTGCTGTACGGCAGTCTTGATGTAGCCCGCCGCCCAGTGCGTATAGGGCACATCCTTGAACGGCGACGAATTGGAAGCGCCGGACACCTGATCCTTATAGGTCGAGGCGCAGACCAGCATTTTCGCGTACTCTGCGCGGGTGACGGTGCGGTCGAGGTTCATATTGCCGCTGCTGTCGCCTGCCATGATCTCGGCGGAGCGGAGCACCTGCTCGATCACACTGTCCGAGGCTTCGGAGGCCGCAAACGCCGCCGGAGCGCAGCCGAGCAGCATCGCCGCCGACAGCACCAGCGAGATAAATTTTTTCATGGGTTATTCCCTTTCTATGAGGTAAACAAATCGTAGGGCGGGCTGCCCTCAGCCCGCCGCCGTCAATGGGTGCATACCGTTCAATCCGGCGGGGTGAGGGCACCCCGCCCTACGGTATATTGCAAAGACATATTACAAACGGCGATATGCAAAAATCAGTCATAACGCAGTGCATCGATCGGATTGAGTTTCGCCGCTTTATTCGCCGGCATGAAGCCGAAGAACACGCCGATGAACACGGACACGCCGAAGCTCAGGCCGATCGCGCTGACACTCGGCGAAGCGTTGATGCCGATGATCTGGCCGGCGATGACGGCCACGGCCGCGCCGAACACGATACCGATGACACCGCCGAGCGCCGAGGTCGTGCCCGCCTCGATGACAAACTGCCGCATGATGTCGCGCCGCTTGGCGCCCAGCGACTTGCGGATGCCGATCTCGCGGGTGCGCTCGGTGACGGACACGAGCATGATGTTCATAATGCCGATGCCGCCGACCAGCAGCGAGATGCCCGCAATGCCGACCAGCACCATCGTCATCATCGAGGTCATTTCGTTCATCGAATCCACGATGCTCTGCATATCCGAAACCGAATAGTAATCGCTGTTCTGGAACACGGCGTACAGACTGTTCTCGAGGAGCGCTGTGCCCTGACTGTTGATGGACGAATCCCTGGTGGCGAACGTGTAGCTCGAGATTTCGCCGAACGTCAGCTTGGAGGCTGTCGTATAGGGCAGATACAGACAGTCGTCCGTCGAACCGGCGGTGGAATCGCCCTTTTCGTCCAGCACGCCCACGATGGTGATGATATTGCCGTTGACCTTGAGCGTCTGTCCGACCGCCCTGCCGCCGAACACGCTTTTGTTGATATAACTGCCGACTACCGCCACCTTGCTGCGGTTTTCGAGGTCGGAATAGGTCAAAAACCGTCCCTCCGACAGTGTCAGCTTGCCGATGGTGTCATACTGCTCGGAAACACCGGTGACGGTGGTGGACGAGAACGAGTCCGAGTCCGTACCGTTCTTGACCTGCCCCATCACCTGTACGGTCGGGCTCATCGCGGAGAACACATCGGTGTTTTCCTCATACAGGTCGTACATATCCTCGGCATCCACCGTGCGGGACGAGCCGCGGCCTGTCACCGAAACCGTGAGCGTGTTCGTGCCCATATCCTCGAACATACTTGTCACCTCGCCTGTCATGCCCTGCATGAGCGACACGAGGATGATGACCGAGGCCACGCCGATGATGATGCCCAGCATGGTAAGAAACGCACGCATCTTGCTGCCCGAAAGGCTCTTAAAGGCCAGCTTGAAAGCCTGTGAAAATCCCATTGCATCAATCTCCTCTCGGGAACGCATCGCGTGCCGGGCCGTCATAGATGATCTTGCCGTCCGCAACGCGCACAACGCGCCGGGCCTCCTGCGCGATGCCGTTATCATGCGTGATGAGCACGATCGTGTTGCCCTCATCGTTCAGCTTTTGCAGAAAGTCGAGCACCTCCCGGCTGGTGCGGGAATCGAGTGCGCCGGTCGGCTCGTCGGCAAGGATAACGGACGGGTCACCGGCCAGCGCCCGCGCGATGGAAACACGCTGCTGCTGACCGCCGGAGAGCTGGCTCGGCAGGTTTTTGTACTTGCCTCCCAGTCCCACGCGGTCGATCTGATATCGTGCCCGCTGTGCCCGCTCGTCGGCGGGCATACCGGCGTACAGCAGCGACAGCTCGACGTTTTCCTGCACGTTCAGCTTGGGGATCAGGTTGTACTGCTGGAAGATAAAGCCGAGGGTCTTGTTGCGTATCTCGGCCTGCTCATCGTCGGTCAGCTCGGAAACATCCTCGCCGTTTAAGTAATACTTGCCGCTCGTCGGCACATCCAGACAGCCGATAATGTTCATCAGCGTGCTCTTGCCCGAGCCCGACTGGCCGACGATCGCCACGAACTCGCCCTTGTATATCCTGAGCGAAACGCCGCCCGAGGCGCGGACTTCGGTGTCGCCCATATGGTATATCTTGTAAATGTCACGCAGCTCGATGAGCGGCGTTTGCTCTGCGGTATTCATCACGGCATACCGCCTCCTCCGCCGCCGGGCGCGCCTCCTCCGCCGCCCGGCATTCCGCCTCCTCCGCCGCCGGGCGCACCGCCGCCCATATCACCGCCGCCGGGCATTCCGCCCATATCGCCGCCGGGCATCATGCTGTCGCCGTCCGAGGAGGACTGCGCCTGTATCTGCGGCACATAGACCGTGTCGCCCTCGCTGAGTCCGGAGGTGATCTCGATGCTGGTATCGTCCGACAGGCCGGTTTCGACCTCGACTGCACGCCAGCCGTCCGGCAGCACCGTGCCGCCGACCATGGTGTTATCCGTGTTCTTCGCGGAAGCATCCTTGACATACACGGTATTGCCGCGCTGCACCGCCGCGACAGGCACGGACAGCGCATCCTTGGATTCCTCGACCACGATGGTCGCATCCACGTTCATGCCGGGCAGCAGGCCGTCCGGCGCATCGTCGATACGCACCGTTACCGGATAAGTGGTAACGCCGTTCTGCGTTGTTCCCGCAACAGACACCTTGGTGACAGTCCCCTCGAAGGCATTGTCGTCACCGAGCGAGTCACAGGTGATGTTGACCGTCTGACCGGCGGCCACCTCGTTGACATCCAGCTCATCGAGCGAAATGTCGAACGTCAGGTAGGACAGGTCGTAGATGACGGCGAGCGTGGTCTGGCCGTTGGTGGCATCCAGCGTATCGCCCACCTTGATGTTCCTGGTGATGATGGTGCCGTCAATGGGTGCGGTGATGGTGTAATCCTCCAGCTTATCCACCGTGTTCTGATAGGAAAGCTGCTGCTGCTCAAGCGACAGCCTGCTGTTCGTCACCTGATTTTCCGTCTGGGTCGAGCTAAGCCGCGCCACGACCGTACCGGCCGACACGCGCGAGCCCTCAGAAACCGACAGACCGGCGACCGTACCGGCGGCCTCGGCGGTGATGGTGGATTCGCTCAGATAGGTAAAGCTCGCGCCCTGATTGCACGCCACGCCGTTGATGGTCGCCGTTGCAGCGGACGAGGTGGACAGACCGCCCGGATTGCTCACGCGGATGGTGACGTACTTGACGATCTGGTAGCCGTCGAGTACGGTTTCCTGTGCATCGATGGCCGTCACCGTGCCGGAGAGCGTTTCAAACGAGCTGTCCATCGTGACGGTGGCTGTCGCGCCCACGCCGAACTGGGACACATCCGCCGCATTGAACGGCACCTTGAGCTCCATCGAGGACGAATCGCGCACATCTGCGATCTTTGCGCCAGCCTGTATCTGGTCGCCGACCGCAACGTACAGCTCGGTCACCATGCCGGCTTTCTTAGATGTGACCGTCAGATCATTCAGGCTTTCCGCCGTCTGGTTGTAGCTGTTGCGGCTCTGCTCGAGCTGGAGCTTGGCCTGCTCGATCTGGTTCTGCGCCTCGGTCTTGTCGATCTCATAGAGGGTATCGCCTTTTTTGACCGTGTCGCCCTCCTCAAAGGTGCAGGAGAGCACATCGCCTTGTACGCTCGAGGTGACATCGTACTGGTTCGCAGGCTGGATGGTTCCGGTCGCGGACAGCGTTTTCCGGATGTCCTGCCGCTCGGCGGAGGCTTCGATGTAACTCTGCACCTCGTCACCCTTTTTGTTTGCAAGGAAGTGATGCGCGACAGCCGCACCGCCGAGCACCACGACCGCCGCCGCGATAATGACCGGCTTTTTGAGCTTTTTCCGTTTCTTTTTCCTGCCGGAAGCAGGCGGCGCACCGTTCGCAGCCTCGGCGGCTTTCCTGTGCGGGAGCTTTGGTTTGTCGAGCGGGAGCTTTGGTTTGTCGAATGGCAGTTTCAAGAGCGATTCCCTCCAAATGATGCAGTCTGCGCGGGTTATCGAAAAACACCGCTGTTGGTTTACAGCTTAAACAGATATTATGGAGAAACGGTGTACTGTCACGCAATCTTCCCCGAACGTACACCAAAGCTACACCTGCGGATACAAGGATTGGACAAACGGCTCGAAATATGAGATACTGTAAAAAAGAGTGAAGAGTTTTCCTATGAGAACACGGAATCCGCTGCATCTCACACTCTCTCCACTCTCCACTCTCCACTCTCCAATCTCCAATCTGTTAGAAAGGTGATTTTTATGTCCGACTGGAACGCTGCGCTGTACAGCAAATTTGAAAAAGACCGTACCCTGCCCTCTTACGACCTTGTGCGGGCGGTGGACATCCGGCCAAAGACCGTGCTCGACATCGGCTGCGGCATCGGCAACAGCACTGCCGTGCTGGCCGAGCATTTTCCGGAGGCGCACATCGTCGGCGCAGACAATTCGCCGGATATGCTGGCGCACGCCCGCAGGACCCATCCGTCGCTCGAATTCATCGAGCTCGATGCCGCGCACGGCCTGCCGAACGTCACCGAGCGGTACGACCTCGTGTTCTCCAACGCCTGCGTGCAGTGGCTGCCCGACCATAAGACCATCCTGCCGCAGATGCTCGGGCTGCTGAACGACGGCGGCGTGCTGGCCGTCCAGATGCCGCAGCAGGCCAAGCATCCCATGCACAAGCTGCTGCGCGAAACCGCCCGCTCGCCTAAGTGGACAGCCAAAATCCCCTCGCTCCGGCAATACCATATGCTGACCGAGGAGGCATATTTCGACCTGCTGGCGGCAAATTCGTCCTCGTTCCGGATGTGGGAGGTCACATATTACCACGAAATGCCCTCGCACGAGAGCATCGTCGAGTGGTACAAGGGCACGGGTCTGCGGCCCTACCTCGACCAGCTCAGCGAGGCCGACAAGCCGCTGTTCGAGGCCGATGTGCTCGCCCGTGTGCGTGAGCTCTATCCCGTGCAGGAGAACGGGAGCATCATTTTCCGTTTCCCGCGGCTGTTCTTCACGGCAGTGAAATAAACAAATACCGTTTTCTCGATACCGTAGGGCGGGGTGCCCTCACCCCGCCGTTCCCCTCCGAGCTGCATGATGTTTATGGGATTACGGATTATGTGGTATCCGCTGTTGTTGTGTTTATGTTTCGATATACGCGGCGGGGTGAGGGCACCCCGCCCTACGAACAACTGTATGAATCTGCTCCTAAATTCCGACCGTTTTTATCCGAATTGTAGTTGCGATTGACCCATTCCGGGTCTATAATATAAAGGATGTCCCATGTCGAAAAACGGCAGATCCTGCGTTTGCTGTTTTTGGCATTTCATCATCCCAAACCGCATAAATACAAAAGAGGTAACACCCTATGGCAGATAAAAGCGCAAATAAACCGAAGAAAGGAGCGCATTTGATAAAAAAACAGCCGAAAAAGCCCAAGGCGCCCAAACCGGCCGCCGCGCCGAAAAAGGACCGCCGTGTCCCGCTGGGCGCGAAGATCGCGGCGGGCGTTATCATCGCGGCGGCGGCCGCCTCGTTCGGCTATGTGTACGGCTACCCGAATGTGTTCCCCGGTGTGACGGTCGGGCCCATCGCGGTCGGCGGCCTGAACCGCGACGAGGCGGCGGACACCATCGAGGCGCAGAGCGGCCCGCTGTACGAGGGCAAGAACGTGTCCGTCACCATTTACGAATCCACCTACGATATTCCCGTGGAAAAGGTGCTGCGGAGCGTGGACGGCATCCAGTCCGCCGAGAACGCCTACGCCATCGGCCGCACCGGCAATCCGCTCGAGCGCGTGCGCGGCATCATCAGCGCCATGCAGGGCAAAGCCGAGGCGCAGATCGCGGCCTCGGTGGACGAGGAAAGCCTGTGCGGCACGCTCGACGAGATCGCCTCGACTGCACTGACCGAGCCTGTTGACCCGACATGGGAGCTCAAGGACGGCAATCTCATCATCTATTCAGGCAAACCGGGCGTACAGTTTGACACCGATGCGGTCGAGCAGGCGCTCACCGACCAGATCCGTCTGATGGACTTCGAGCCCTACGAGGTATCCACCGACATCACCGCCGCACCGGCCATCGACATCGACGCCATCGCGGCCGCTGTCATCGGTGACCCGGTGAACGCCACCGTCAGCAAGCAGGACGGCCGGACCGTCATCGCGGGCAAGCCGGGCATCTCGTTCGACACCGACAAGGCCAAGGAGATCGTCGGCGACGGCTCGCAGGCGAGCTACACCATCCCTGTCACCATCACCCAGCCGACCGTCACCGCCGAGGACTTGCAGGCGAAGCTGTTCCGCGACACGCTCGCCCGCACGGCCACCAATCTGAATGAGGGCAACGCGCCGCGTACCAACAACGTGCGGCTGGCAGCCAAGGCCATCAACGGCACCATCCTCAATCCGGGCGACGAGTTCTCCTACAACGGCGTGGTCGGGGAACGCACCGCCGCGCGCGGCTATCAGGAGGCGCACGCCTACTCGGGCGGCAAGATCATCGACGAGTTCGGCGGCGGTGTCTGTCAGCCGTCCTCTACCCTGTATATGGCGGTGCTCCGCGCCGACCTGAAAGTCACCGAGCGACACAACCACTCGTTCACCGTGTCCTACACGCCGCTGGGCGAGGATGCGACCGTCGATTACGGCAATCTGGATTTCCGGTTCGTCAACAACACGGCCTACCCGGTGAAGATACTCGCCGAGCAGACCGACGGCCAGATGATCATGACCATCGTCGGCACCAAGACGAGCGACAAGACCGTCACCACCCGCACGGAGGTGCTGGAAACCTACGAGCCGCAGACCATCACCAAGACGGACAGCTCGATGGCCGCCGGCGACAGCCGCGTGGAAACCTCGGGCATCACCGGCTACTCCACCCGCACCTACAAGCAGATCACCGTGAACGGCCAGACCACCGAGGTGCTGGCGAATACATCCACCTACACCAAGCGGGACGAGGTCGTGTACGTCGGCCCGGAGGAATAAGGAAACGGAGGAAATTATGCAGAGCGAGTTCACTGCACAGACCCGAAAAGACATCAAACGCGAGGTAAAAGCCCTCGTAAAAGACAATTTAGGCCGCTGCATCGGCATCCAGCTGCTGTACTTCATCCCGTATGCGCTGCTGATGGTGATGCTGTATGCCACCATCTTCGGCAAGGCCGTTGTGATGCTGGCAAGCGGCGCCGCCCTCGATGAATACCGCCTGATGATGGCCATCCAGCAGGGCCTCAACACGGTCTGGCTCGTGCTGTTCCTGATGCTGGCTATCACGGGCCCGCTCCAGCTGGGCATGATGCACTTTTACGCCAGCCTGTCGCACGGCGAGGATTGCAGCGTCGGTATGCTGTTCCACCCGTTCACCTCGCTGCGCTCGTTCTGGGCGGGCATCCGGATGTCGTTCACCCTCTGGCTGCGCGGCATCATCTGGTCGATCGTGCCGACCATGCTGTACACGTTCGTGCTGAGCGGCATGGCATTCACGCTGGGAGGCGATGCGTTCGATACGGCCGCTGCGGTGCTCCAGATCGTGTATCTGCTGGCGATGATCCCGATCCAGCTCAAGCTCCAGACCTACGGCGCAGGCTGGCTGCTGCTGGTCGAGGATGATTCGCGCGGCGCGTGGGCGGCCACCCGGGAAGCCTCGGCGGCATTCTCCGGCCAGCTCGGCAGGCTGTTCGTGTTCGACCTCAGCTTTATCGGCTGGTATGTGCTGATGGCCGCTGTCGTCTGGGGATGCCTGCTGCTGGGCACGCTCGGCGCGGCCGTGCTGACACCGGGCATGGCGGTCGCGGTGTTCGCGGCTGTCATTGTGGCGGCGCTGTGCCTCGGCGTGGTGCTGAACGGCTTTATCAGCGCGTATTTCCACGCCTCGTTCCTCCGGATGTACGAGCATCTGCGCTGCGTGCCTGCGGAGCCGTTCCCGTTTGAGGACGGTATGCCGCAGTTCACCTACACGCCGGTCGAGCCGACCGAGGCGGAGCAGCGCGGCGAATCCGCACCGCAAACGCCCGAGGATGAGGACAAAAACGATACCGAAGCGTAAAAAAAGACCTCTGTCATCTGACAGAGGTCTCAGGCTGTCGCGAAACCACGGTTTCGCCGACAAGCAGGAACGGACCGTGGGCCGTTCCAAAGTCGTCCGAAAGTTCCTGTATAGAAACTTTCTCCCTCTCAGGGTATAAAAAGGCAGGTACACGCCCTGCCTTTTTATGAATTTGCACGGCAAATTCTATTTAACGCGCGCTGCCGCGCGATATGATAAAATCGGTTCAATACCGACTTTTTTGACAAACTAAGACCTCTGTCATCTGACAGAGGTCTTTTTCATGATCGGCAGTGTACTTATCCGAGGTTATACGTTAAAGCGGAACAGAACAACGTCGCCGTCCTGCATCACATACTCCTTGCCCTCGGAACGGACAAGGCCCTTTTCACGGGCAGCGGCCAGCGAGCCGAGCTCGATGAGGTCCTTGTAGTTGATGACCTCGGCACGGATGAAGCCGCGCTCGAAGTCGGTGTGGATCTTGCCGGCAGCCTGCGGCGCCTTGGTGCCCTTTGCGATGGTCCATGCGCGAACCTCCTGCTCACCGGCGGTGAGGTAGCTCATCAGGCCGAGCAGATCGTAGCAGACCTTGATCAGGCGGTCCAGACCGGACTCGTGCAGGCCGAGCTCGGACAGGAACATCTCCTTTTCGTCCGCATCCATGCCCGCAATGTCCTCCTCGAGCTTTGCACAGATGGGCAGCACCATTGCGCCCTCTGCATCCGCGATGGCCTGTACGGCCTTGAGGCGCTCGTTCTCGGTATCGTTGCCGGTGAAGCCCTCCTCGTCCATGTTGGCGGCGTAGATGACCTTTTTCGCGGAGAGCAGGTCGCTCTCACCGATCACGCGGTCAACGTCCTCGTCCTCGCCGAAGCCCTCGAACGTGCGGGCCGTCTTGCCCTCCTCGAGGTGTGCCTTGAGCTTTTCGAGAATGTCAACGTCCACGAGCAGCTTCTTGTCCGCCTTGGCAGCCTTGCGGGTGCGCTCGAGGCGGCGCTCGAGATGCTCGATGTCCGCGAGGATCAGCTCGAGGTTGATGGTTTCGATGTCGCGGGCCGGGTCTACCGAGCCCTCAACGTGTACGATGTTCTCATTGTCGAAGCAGCGTACAACGTGAACGATCGCGTCCACCTCGCGGATGTGGGACAGGAACTTGTTGCCCAGTCCCTCGCCCTTGCTGGCGCCGCGCACCAGACCGGCGATGTCCACGAACTCCACGACAGCCGGGGTGGTCTTTTTCGCGTGGTAGAGATCGGTCAGCGGCTGCAGGCGCTCATCCGGTACGGCTACCATGCCCACGTTCGGGTCGATGGTGCAGAACGGGTAGTTCGCGCTCTCCGCGCCCGCCTGCGTGATGGCGTTGAACAAGGTGGACTTGCCTACGTTAGGCAGACCGACGATGCCGAGTTTCATAATGTGATTCCTCCAAATTATAAGGGAACCTTGGCTCCCTGTTTTCTGCATAAAAATAGTATACCGCTTTCGCTGGAATTTTGCAATGATTTGCGCTATACTAAAGATACCAAATTGTCTGCAAGAGGTGAAATGCCATGCCTTCTTATGCCACTTACCATATTTTTGCCGCCACCGTCCAGCGTGTGACCGGCGATTCCATCACCCGCATCACGGAAAACTATCCGGCGGCCTACCGCTGGGGCGCACAGGGACCCGACCCGCTGGCGCTGTATCACGCGCCGTTCCCGTCCGGACTGCGCCGTCTGGCCGACCGTGTGTACACCGAGCCGCCCGCTCCGCTGTTCGAGGCGCTGTGCAGGGCCGCCGCTGAGGCGCACAGCACAGCCGCGCTCGCGTATGTGTTCGGCTTCTGCACGCACTACGCGCTCAGCCGCGTGACCTACGCCTTTATCTCCGCGCAGGCCGACCGGCTCAGCCAGTTCATGCCCGGCTATTCCGCCGAGGCGCGCCGCCATCTGGTCGAGAGCGACCTCGACGGCATCCTCATTTCGGACTACGTTTCGGACGAGCCCGCCGCCTATGAGGCGTACCGCCTGCTCGACCCGGATGCGCCCGAAGCGCCGCTGGCGGCCAGGACCCTCGCCCGTGCGCTTCAGGAATGCTGCGGCGTGCGCCTTTCTCCGGCGGCGGTGTACCACTCCATGCGGGATATGCGCCGGATGCACCATCTCGCCCATCAGGGCATGAACGCGCTCAGCCGCCTGCAAAGATTCGAGCACCTCATCGGCAAATCCGGCTTTGCCTCCTCGCTCATCCGTCCGGCCGAGCCGCTCGCGGCGGACTGTGCCAATCAGGAGCACCGTCCGTGGACGTCCAACGCCGGGGAACGCATGGATTCGTTCTTCGACCTGTTCGATGCCGCTGTGCCGCTGGCCGTATCGCTCCAGCGCGCCATGCTCGAGCGCTATTATCAGCAGAAGCCGCTCGATCCGCGCTTTTTCCCCACGGATTTTACGGGAATGCCTGTAAAAAGATAACAATTTTATAACACACCGACAGGTTTCGTATGACTTCGCTCCGGTAAATGGGTATCCTTGGTTCTGTTACCAAACTGTAACCATCGAAAGGAGTGAATATGGCGTACATCTTTCCGCCATACTATCATCATGCGAAACCTGTTATCTTTTGTCTTGGGCGTGCTCTCACGCCTGCTGTATGTGTGCCTCCGGCTCATTTTGCTGCTCGACCGCGCAGTCTGCTTTGTCCGTGACCTGCCCGTCCGGCGGCATATCGCCGCGCTGCTCCGCGCGGCGGGACGGCGCCGCGCCGTGTGTGCGGCAGTCGTGTTCGTGCCGCTGTTCGTGCTGCCCGGTCTGCTGCTGACCCGTTCCGGAATGCTCATCCTCGCGGACGGACAGCCGCTGGGCGTGGTATCGGACAGCGCCGTGCTGCTCGATGCGGCAAACGAAATCGAGCGCAGCGCCTCCGACCTTTCAGGCGCGGATTACTACCTGCCGATGGCGCTGGCCGCCAAGCCGGTACGCACGGCGGCTCCCCTGCTCTCGCAGAGCGAGCTGGAGCAAAACCTCATCGCCGCCAGCGGCGAGCTGGACACGCTGGCTGTCATCTCGGTGGACGGCAAACGCGCGGCCATCGCCGCCGGCACGGCGGATGCACAGGCCGTGCTCGAGCAGATCAAGGCCGCCTGCACCACGGATGACGACCGCAATGTGCATTTCGTACAAGCTGTCCGCGTGGACAGCGCTGTCGCGCCGAGCCGCCTTGCCGCGCAGAATGCCGCGCTGTATGACACGCTCTCCGCGTGCCTCGATGTCACCGCGACCCGCTCGGTCACCTATACCGAAGCCATCCCGTTCCGGACTGTCACGCAGGAGAACGACAGCCTCGACCAGACCTACCGCGCCACCATCCGGCCGGGCTGCGCGGGCACGGCGCAGATCACGGCAGAGATCGAAACCGTGGACGGAAAGGAGCAGAGCCGCACCATCCTCGCGCGCACCGTGCTCAGTCAGGCCACAAATGAGATCGTAGAGGTCGGCACGCGCAATATCGGCATCGGCACGGGTGAATTTGCCGTTCCGGTGAGCGGCTACACGTTCACCTCGGCGTTCAAGTACCGCTGGGGCCGTCTGCACGGCGGTGTGGACCTCGCCGTCAGCGAGGGCACGCCCGTGTATGCCGCCGACAACGGCAAAGTCATCGTCGCGGAGGATTCGGGCAACGGCTACGGCAATTACGTCATCCTCGACCATCAGAACGGCTTCAAGACCCTGTACGGGCATAATTCGCAGCTGCTCGTGTCGGTCGGCGATGTGGTGAGCAAGGGCGATAAGATCGCGTTTTCGGGCAATACCGGCAATTCCACCGGCCCGCATCTGCACTTCGAGGTGCAGGTCAATGATGAAAAGGTCGATCCCACACAATACCTGAAATTAGAGTGAAGAGTGAAGATTGGAGAGTGGAGATAACGTAATAATCTGCGTTTTTGCTCTCCACTCTCAACTCTCAACTCTATATTCTATATTCTCCACTCTAACAAAAAAGAGATTGGCCTGAGCCAATCTCTTTTTTGTTACTCCATCGCTTCGACCTCATCGATCTTGGTGAGGTACTTCTGCTGATAGAACTTCAGCTTGTCCGCAAACTGCGGGGTTTCCTTATAGGCCTGCTTGGCGTAAGCGTGGGTATCGAACTCCGCCGCACCCTCGGCCAGCTGGATGGTATAGATCGCGATATTCGAGCAGTGGTCGCTGATCTTCTCGAGATCGTGTACGATGTCGAGGAAGTGGATGCCGGTCTGCATGGTGCATTCATTATTGCCCAGCCGCTCAATGTGACGGCTCTTGAGGCGCTCCTTCATCGTGTCCACGACCTCCTCGAGCGGCTCGACCATGCGCGCGGTGGAAACCGACTGGTTCACATAACCGTCAACCGTCATGTCGAGCACCTCGGAAACGGCCTCGCTCATGGTCTTGAGCTCCTGCATCGCGCTCTGCGAGAACGACAGGCCCGCCTGACGGAACTCATCCGCGCGGTCGAAGATGTTCTGTGCATAGTCGCCGATCTTCTCGAAATCGGACAGCGAATGCATCATCTCGGCCATCTGGCGGCGCTGATCGACCGAACGGATATTGTGGATGGTGGTCAGGTATCGGCCGATCTCGACCTCGGCGCGGTCGAGGAATGCCTCGTGCTCGCTGAAGATCTCCTCATTGGCCGACGGGCCGCCGAACAGCGGGTCGAGCGCAAGGTGGAAGTTCTGCTTGGCCGTATCGCCCATGTCGGCAATGCAGCGCTGCGCCTGATCGAGCGCCAGCGACGGCGTGGTCAGGAAGCGCGGCTCGAGCTTGGCCAGCGGATCCTCCTGCGTTTCGCCGGTCGGCACGCTCGCCTTGGCCAGCTTTACCAGCAGGCCGGTGAACGGCAGGAACAGAACCGTACAGGTGAGATTGAACAGCGTATGGAAGTTCGCGATGCCGCCCTTGTCGATGGCGTTGTCCCAGAACGAAAAACCGACCGTGTACTGGATGGCGTAAATGCCGATCAGGAACCCGATGGAGCCGATCAGGTTAAAGTAAAAGTGGACCATCGCGGTGCGGCGTGCATTCTTCGAGCCGCCCAGCGAGGACAGGAACGCGGTGATACAGGTACCGATGTTCTGACCCAGAATGATCGGGATAGCCGCCGAGTAAGTGATGGCGCCCGTGGTGGACAGCGCCTGCAGGATACCGACGGATGCGGACGAGGACTGGATGATCGCGGTAACGCCCGCGCCTACCAGCACGCCCAGAACCGGGTTGGAGATGGCGGCGAACATCTGCGAGAACTGCGGCAGCTCGGCCAGCGGCGCGACTGCGCTCTCCATCACCGACATACCGATGAACAGGATGCCGAAGCCGGTGAAAATATCCGCAATATCACGGGTGCGGCGTTTCTTTGCCAGCATCATAATGATAACGCCGACCAGCACGATGATATACGCGAGGTTTTTCGGCTTGAGCAGCTCCATGAACAGGCTGCTGCTGCCGTCACCGCTGCCCGACAGGCGCAGGATCTGCGCGGTGACAGTGGTACCGATGTTGGCGCCAAGGATCACGCCGACCGACTGCTTGAGCGTCATGATGCCGGCATTTACGAAGCCGACTACCATAACAGTCGTTGCGGACGAGGATTGAATGACCATGGTAACGACCATGCCCATCAGCAGCGCAGTAATGACGTTTCCCGTCATTTTTTCCAGTGTTTTTTCCAGCTTGGAGCCGGCTGCACGCTCCAAGCCCTTGCCCATTGTCGTCATGCCGTAGATGAAAAGCGCCAGACCGCCGATCATCTGTACGATAGACAGCACATCAAAATCCATATGCTTCCTCCGTTTCACAATCTCTTATCATATCTCTTACGAATCGCATACATTTTAAGTGTATCAGTTTACCGATGCAGTGTCAATAAAAAATGCGTTAATATGCGGGTTTTACATGGATTTAACACAACAAACGGCCGACCGAGCCGTTTCCATGCCGCATCCGCCAAAAAGGCAAAAAAGAAACCCCACTCTCGTGGGGTTTCTCAGCACCTTACTTGATGTTATCGAACAGACCGGTGAAATCCAGCGTTGCGAAGTAATCCTTCGGGGTTTCCGCGCGGCGGATCATCTCGACCGAGCCGTCCTCGCACAGCAGCAGCTCTGCGGAGCGCAGCTTTGCGTTGTAGTTATAGCCCATCGAGAAGCCGTGTGCGCCGGTATCGTGGATATAAACGTAATCGCCAATGTCGATCTGCGGCAGGTTGCGGTCAACCGCAAACTTGTCGTTGTTCTCGCACAGACCGCCGGTTACGTCGTAGGTATGGTCGCACAGCGCGTTCTCCTTGCCGAGCACGGTGATGTGGTGGTATGCACCGTACATCGCCGGGCGCATGAGGTTTGCCGCGCACGCATCCAGACCTGCATACTCCTTATAGGTGTGCTTCTGGTGGATGCACTGCGCTACCAGCGCACCGTAAGGGCCAAGGATAAAGCGGCCCATCTCGGTGTAGATGGCAACGTCGTCCATGCCGGCCGGTACGAGCACCTCGTCGTAGGCCTGATGTACGCCCTCGCCGATGGCAAGGATGTCATTCGGCTCCTGCGACGGGCGGTACGGGATGCCTACGCCGCCGGACAGGTTGATGAACGCGATATGCACGCCGGTTTCCTTCTGTACGTCAACGGCCAGCTGGAACAGGATACGCGCCAGCGCCGGATAATACTCGTTGGCGACCGTGTTGGATGCGAGGAACGCATGGATGCCGAAGTGCTTGACACCCTTGTTCTTCATGTACTTGAACGCCTCGGTCAGCTGCTCGCGGGTCATGCCGTACTTGGCCTCCTGCGGCGTGTCCATGATGGAGTTGTTCAGCACGAAATCGCCGCCCGGATTGAAGCGGCAGGACATGGTTTCTTTCCAGTCACCGACTACCTTGTCGTAGAAGTCGAGATGGGTGATGTCGTCAAAATTGATGATGGTGTTCAGCTCGGAAGCCAGCTTGTAGTCCTCCGCCGGAGTGACGTTGGAGGAGAACATGATGTCATGCTCCTTTACGCCGCACACATCGCTGATCTGAAGCTCGGGCAGACTCGAGCAGTCGCAGCCGAAGCCCTCCTCGTGCAAAATCTGGATGAGGCGCGGGTTCGGGGTAGCCTTTACCGCGAAATACTCCTTGTAGCCCGGATTCCACGCGAACGCTTTCTTTACCAGACGGGCGTTCTCACGGATCGCCTTTTCGTCGTAGATGTGGAACGGAGTCGGGTAGGTCTTGGTGATCTCCTGCACTTGCTGGAGGGTCAAAAAGGGTTTCTTTTCCATTGGTGTGTTCGCCTTTCCTTTACTGGGGATTTCAGGCGGCCCGGTCAGCCGGTGCGGCCTGTATTCGGAGAAATTCACGGCACGGTATCTGTATCCGCAAACTCCTCGGCTTTCTGCTCAGTCGCCGGATTTGCCGAGGATGCGCTCAAAGCGGCGGCGCATATCGTTTTCCATACGCTGGGTTTCGATCTCATCGATGTCCACGATGCGGCCGTCCTTGATGATGACCACCATGCCCTCACACAGCATGGCAGGTGCATCCGCACGGTCAAATTCGACCATTTTGCCGTCCATTTCAACAATAACGGTATCGCCCTCAAAGCGATCCACAATTCCGGTCTGCTTGGTCATAGCAGCTTCCTCCTTGCCTTGTTGATGTTCTGCGGCAATCCCGCGATTCGGGATATTGCCTTACACTTACTCTTTCATTCAGAGTGGAGAGTGTGGAGTGGAGAGTGGAGATTTTCTGACGGCAACACAGCACCCGCTGTATCTCCCGTTCTCTCCGCTCTTCACTCTCCAATCTTCACTCTACTCTCAGCTCTATTATTCAGCGCACTGGTGGTAGGTATCGAACTCGTCGGTCACTTCCTTGCCCGGCGCCGGAGTCAGCAGGCTGACAACGACAATGGCGAGCAGGCCGAACACGAAGCCCGGAACGATCTCATACAGGTCGAAGATGCCGCCGGAAAGCTGCGCCCAGACCAGATCGACCACGCCGCCGACGATGATGCCGGCATACGCGCCCTGCTTGTTCGTTCTTCTCCAGAACAGCGAGCAGAGTACCAGCGGGCCGAACGCAGAGCCGAAGCCGCCCCATGCGTAGGATACCAGACCAAGGATGGTGCTGTTCTGGTTCGTCGCGATCAGAACAGCGATGACAGCGACCGCCATAACGCAGATGCGGGATACCCACATGAGCTCCTTGTCAGTGGCGTTCTTGCGGATCTTGTTGTGGTAGAAGTCCTCGGTCAGCGCAGATGCGGTAACGAGCAGCTGGCTGTCCGCGGTGGACATGATGGCCGCGAGGATAGCGGACAGGAAGATACCGGCAATAAATACCGGGAAGATCTTCGCCACCATGCTGATGTAGATGGTTTCCTGATTGCCGTCGGTGAGGACGATGCTGTCGCCGAGGAACATACGGCCGGAAACGCCGATCATGATCGCTGCGGTCAGCGAGATAAGCACCCATATCGTAGCGATGCGGCGGGATTTCTTGATGGCCTGCGGGGATTCGATGCCCATGAAGCGGACGAGGATATGCGGCTGACCGAAGTAGCCCAGTCCCCATGCGACCAGAGAGAGGATGCCCATTGCAGTATACGGCACGCCGGTCGCACCGTCAACGAACATATTCAGGAAATTCGGGTTGAACGCCTCTACCTGCGGGAAGAACTCGGTCGGGCCGCCCATCGAGAAGATGGCTATGGTCGGGACTGCCAGCACGCAGAAGAACATCAGGATGCCCTGGAAGAAGTCGGTCCAGCACACGGCGAAAAAGCCGCCCGCAAAGGTATACGAGATAACGACCACCGCGCCGATGACCAGCGAAACCAGATACGGGATGCCGAACACGGACGAGAACAGCTTCGCACAGGACACAAAGCCGGAGGCGGTGTAGAACAGGAAGAACACGAGGATGAATACCGCCGCGATGACCGAGATCCAGCCGCTCTCATCGTGGAAGCGGTTCTTGAAGAACTGCGGCAGCGTGATGGCATCGCCCGCTGTCTTGGTGTACTGGCGCAGACGCTTTGCAACGAACAGCCAGTTCAGATAGGTGCCGACTGCAAGGCCGATGGCGATCCAGCCCGCCGAAATGCCGGACAGGTATGCCGCACCGGGCAGACCCATCAGCAGCCAGCCGGACATATCGGATGCCTGTGCGCTCAGGCCCGTTACCCACGAGCCGAGCTGTCGGCCGCCGAGGAAATACTCGTTCGTCGTGCGGTTCTTGCCGACGAAGTACATACCTATGCAGAGCATAAAGATCAGGTAACAGCAGAATGCCGCTATTGTGATTATGCTGTCGAAATTCATATGTTTTACCCTCCTAAAATGTCATCTTCATTATACACGGAAACGTGCAATTTTGCAAGATTTCACGAGCGAAATTGCATCTTTGACAAAAAATATACACTTTGCACAATTTTCTGCCGGGATAAATGACAGCAGTTATCACAAACGTACCCAACTTGTGCTCATTCTGCAATATCGGACGTTCTCTCTTGCACGAGGAGCCGTCCGGCGGTGCGGTCGATGCCGATGGCGCCCAGCGGCGCGGTGATAAGGATGGCCAGCACGGCCACGGACAGCACGAGCTGTCCGCACGGCAGACCCATCGCCAGCGGCACCGAGCCGATGGCCGCCTGCACGGTCGCCTTGGGCAGATACGCGATAACGCAGAACAGGCGCTCTTTCCGATTCAGCTTTGTGCCCAGCATACAGATGCCTACGCCGACCGCGCGGAATACGAGTGCCAGCGCGATCATCAGCACGGCCGCCGCGCCCGCCTGTGCCGCGCAGCGGATGTCCACCGCCGCGCCGACCAGCACGAACAGGATGGCCTCGGCGGCTATCCACAGCTTGCCGAATTTAGCGGAAAGGCGCTCGGTGACGTTCGCCGGGCTGTTGATCTTCAGCACGCACGCCATGCTGACCACCGCCAGCAGACCGGACACCGACACGATGCCCTTGAGCCATGTTTCGACCGCCAGCAGCAGGAACGACAGACCGAGGAGGAGGATGATTTTTGTGCTGTTGCGGACGTAACAGCCATGCCGGTACGCGGTTTCGAGGAACAGATGCAGCAGCAGTCCGACCGCCGCGCCGAGCGCCACGCCCAGCACGATGGAAACCGGGATGTTCACGAAGTCCATCACGTTCGCGCTGCCGCCCTGCGCCATGCCGGCAAAGGTCGAGAACAGCACGATAACGTAAATATCATCGCACGATGCGCCCGCAAGTATCATCTGCGGGATGCCCTTGCCGGTCCCCCGTTTTTCGTCCATCAGCTGCACCATGCGCGGCACGACCACGGCGGGCGACACCGCACCGAGCACTGCGCCCATCACGGCGGCCTCGATGCGCGTTATCCCCAGAATGTGCGGCGCGAACAGGAAGAACGCGAGGATCTCGCAGCTAGCGGGCACGCAGGACATCATCACGGCGGGCCGTCCCACCCGCTTGAGGTCGGACAGATCGAGCGACAGACCCGCTTTCAGCAGGATGATGACGAGCGCCATCCGGCGCAGCTCGGACGAGATGGACAGGATGGACGCATCCAGCCAGTTCAGCACATACGGGCCCATGAGGATGCCCGCGAGCAGCATTCCGATGATGCGCGGCAGGCCGAGCCTGCTGCACAGCGCCGCCGCGGCCAGACCGATCAAAAATACGAGTGCGAGTGAAGTCAACATGGTTTTTTCCTCCCGGAAACGCAGAAAAGCCGATGGCTACTGCGTAAATTTAGTACGCAGAAGTCATCAGCTTTGAATCGAAAGCGGTTTAGGACGTTTGTCCAAGGGAGAACCTCATTCCCTTATTACAGCTCCTATTATAATGTATAGGAGCGGGTTTGTAAAGAGTGATTTACAGCGCCATCGCCCTTGCCAGCTTGCTCATCGGCTCGATAACGAGGTCGAGCTGCTGCGCCAGCTCTGCGGCCAGCGCGTGGAACTTGTCCTCGCCGCCCGCGACGTATTCGAGCTCGATCTCGCACAGCGGCGCGGATTTGCCGCTGCGGCGCAGCTCACCCTCATCGAGCGCCAGCTCACACACGGTATCGCCCTCCTGGAGCAGCACCGCGCACCGGCGGAACGACACGGTGCAGATCTCCACGAGGTCAGCCGCCAGCGCCTGCTCACACAGGACTTTCGGCGCACCAAGCGCGGGCAGACGGCGCAGACCGTCAAGCAGAGAAACCGCCTCGCACTGGTATTCCTCGTGCGCGCGCATCCCGTCCGGCGTGTCCTCGTTCCGCAGCTTCATGCAGCACACGCTGCGGTCGTTCTCGCGCCGCAGACGGAGCGCCGCCTGATTGGCCTTCAGCAGTCCGTCCGCCGTGTCATAGTAGCTGGATTCCATCTGAATGGTTCGGCTCTGGCTGCCGATGCGCGAGGAAGCCCACAAAAGCGCCTGACCGAGCAGCTTCTCGTCCGCACGCCACTTGTATTCTTTCTCCATCGTGTTGTCCATTATCGCACCTGTCCGTTTCCGTAAATGATGTACTTGGTGGTGGTCATTTCCGTCAGACCCATCGGGCCGCGCGCGTGCAGTTTCTGGGTCGAAATGCCGATCTCCGCGCCGAAACCGAACTCAAAACCGTCGGTGAAGCGCGTCGAGGCATTGACATAGACCGCCGCCGCATCCACTTCCTCGAGGAAGCGCTGGGACGCATCGTAATCGCGGGTGACGATGCACTCCGAGTGGCCAGTGTTGAAGCGGTTGATGTGGTCAATGGCCTCGTCGAGCGAATCGACCACCTTGCACGAAATCTCGTAGCCGCCATACTCTTTGCCGTAGTCCTCGTCAGTCGCAGGCGCGATGCTGTCGCCCAGAATCTCCATCGTGCGCGGGCAGCCGTGGATGGCTACATGGTCGGGCGCAAGACCCTCCGCCGCCATCGGCAGGAATTTCTCTGCAACGTCCTTGTGAACGAGCAGGCTCTCCGCCGCATTGCACACGCTCGGGCGCTGGCACTTGGCGTTGACGAGGATGCTCTTCGCCATTTCGAGGTCGGCGGTCGCATCGACGTAAACATGGCAGTTGCCCGTGCCGGTTTCGATAACGGGCACGGTCGCGTTCATCACGACAGAGCGGATCAGACCCGCACCGCCGCGCGGGATGAGCACATCCAGATAGCCGTTGAGCTTCATCATCTGGGTTGCGGTGTCGCGGCTGGTGTCCTCCACCAGATTGATGGCGTTCTCCGGCAGACCCTCGGCTACCAGCGCCGCGCGCATCAGCTTTGTCAGGCACATGGAGGACTGGAACGCCTCCTTGCCGCCGCGCAGGATGCACGCCGAGCCCGCCTTGAAGCACAGCACCGCCGCATCGACCGTCACGTTCGGACGCGCCTCATAAATGATGCCGATAACACCCATCGGCACGCGCTTCTGGCCGATGTTCAGGCCGTTCGGGCGCTTGTGCATCCAGAGCACCTCGCCCACCGGGTCAGGCAGCGCCGCCACCTGCCGGCAGCCCTCCGCGATGCCCTCGATGCGCTTTTTATCCAGCATCAGACGGTCGATGAGGCCGTCGTTCAGACCGGCGGCTCTGCCGTTTTCAATGTCGATCCTGTTTGCCGCGATGATCTCGTCCGCGTGCGCCGCAAGCGCATCCGCAATGGCGAGGATGCCGCGGTTTTTGTCGTTCGTGCCGAGCTTCGCCACCGCGTATTTCGAGCGGCGAGCGTCCTCGGCGATCTGCATGAGCGTTCTCATTATATATTCACCTCATAATCTGCACAATTTATCTTGTAGGGCGTGACGACCTCGGCACGCCGCTGTAAACCATCTGCAATTCGTTAGAAACGGCGCGCCGAGTCGTCGCGCCCTACGGTTACGTTAGCGTTCGCGTTGGAACAAAGTTCCAACCTCTTTACCGTCCACAATATCGTACAAAAGTCCCTGCTTATCTCCGTTCGCCACCATCATCGGGATACCGGCATCCATGCAGAGCTCGGCGGCGGTGATCTTCGTCGCCATGCCGCCCGTGCCGTGCGCGGAGCCCGCGCCGCCCGCCATTCTCCGGATCTTCGCATCGATCTTTCCAACATGGCTGATAAGTTTGGCCTGCGGATTGGTGCGCGGATTGGAGTCGTACAGGCCGTCGATGTCCGAGAAGATAACCAGCAGGTCGGCATCGCACATCCGCGCCACAACGGCGGATAACGTATCGTTATCACCGAAATTCTCGATGTGCTTCAGCTCGGCGGTGGCAACGGTGTCGTTCTCGTTGATGATGGGCACCACGCCGATCTTGGTCAGCGCGGTGAACGTGTTGTGGATATTGGTGCGCTGGTCGTCATCGACGATATTCTCGCGCGTGAGCAGTATCTGCGCCACGTTGATGCCGTATTCGAGGAACATTTTGTCGTAAATGTGCATCAGCTCGCACTGGCCGACGGCGGCCGCCGCCTGCTTGACGGACAGCTCCTTCGGGCGTTCGCTCAGGCCCAGCTTTGCCGTGCCGACCGCCACCGCGCCCGAGGACACGA
Organism: uncultured Agathobaculum sp.; assembly: GCA_934504345.1. Classification (GTDB taxonomy): domain Bacteria; phylum Bacillota; class Clostridia; order Oscillospirales; family Butyricicoccaceae; genus Agathobaculum. The sequence continues at coordinate 23,459 of CAKSVR010000020.1, forward strand.
GCACCATCTCGAACCCGCGGTTCTGCAGGTCGCTGATCGTGCGTACCAGCCGTTCGATGCGGCGGATATTCGGCTTGCCGTTATCATAAGTAAGCGTCGAGGAGCCGACTTTGACAACGATGCGCCGGACCTCGTTCATGTTCAGCATAGAAATGACCTCCAAAAGAGGCAAAGCGGCACAACGTAACTTGCAGGGCGGGCTGACCCCAGCCCGCCGCTTTCGTCGGCGCAGACGCTCCACCTTAATACTCACATTTTACCACACTAAAACGCCCGAAACAACCCGAACACAAATCTTTTACATTTTAGGTGATACCGCACAATTGAACAAGAGCGATTTACGAGCAAATTTTGCGTACTGACAAGGCGCGGTTTTGCGGTAATACTTGCTGTATTACCGTGAAATCACAACGCAGTCAGAGCACAAAATTTCCGTAAAGCGCCGCAGCTTCAATTGTGTGGTATCGCCTCTACACATTACAAAAAAATTGTGTGAGGAATTTTATAGTTTGCACAGAATTTTTATTTCAAAACCGTTCCTGTTGTGCTATACTATATCTTATCTTCTTATGCCCAATTCTGACAATATCGCCTGACCGCGGTGTTGTCTGTCACGATATATTTAAGGAAAGGAAGGGACCCGTTATGGCAAACCGCGTGGTTCTTCACATTGCCGGACAGACCTACAATATGCTGTCGGACGAGAGCGTGGACTACATGAACGAGGTAGCCGAGCTGGCACACCAGACCGTCGTGCAGTGCGGCGGTTCGGATTCGTTCACCTCCACCCGCGCACTGGCGCTGGCGGCGGTGACGCTGGCCGATGATTACCTCAAGGCCAAGGCCGCCGCCGAGGCTGCCGAGGCAAAATGCCGCGCCCTCGAAGCGGAGCTCGCCGCGCTGCGCGAGCAGAAAACACGCGATAACGGCAGACACCCGAACAACAAGCGCAAATGAGCAATAAAAAAGTAGAACTTCTCGCTCCCGCCGGTTCGCCGGAGGGAGTTCGTGCCGCTGTGCAGTCGGGCGCGGGCGCGGTGTACATGGGCTTCGGCACGTTCAACGCCCGCCGCAACGCACAGGGTTTCTCGCATGACGAGATGGCCGAGGCCATCGCCTACTGCCGCGCACGCGACGTAAAGACCAACATCACGCTCAACATTCTTGCGGGCGACCGCGAGCTCGAGGATGCGCTCGAGGATGCGAAATTTCTGTATGAGGCGGGCGCGGATGCACTCATCATTCAGGATTTAGGGCTTGCGCGGCTCATCCACGCACACGCGCCGGATTTCGCGCTGCACGCCTCCACCCAGATGACCATTCACACGCTCGATGCGGCCAAGCAGGCCCGCGACATCGGCTTTTCGCGCGTTGTGCTCAGCCGCGAGTGCTCCCGCGAGGAGATCAAACTCATCACCGAGCAGGCCGGCGTGGAAACCGAGGTTTTCGTACACGGTGCGCTGTGTATGTGCTATTCGGGCCAGTGCTACCTGTCCGCTGTCATCGGGCAGCGCTCGGGCAACCGCGGCCTGTGCGCGCAGCCGTGCCGCCTGCCGTACAGCGGCGGCTATCCGCTGTCGCTCAAGGATCTGATGCTGGCCGGACACGTTGCCGAGCTGGCGGACTGGGGTGTGTCCTCGCTCAAGATCGAGGGCCGCATGAAGCGCCCGGAGTACGCCGCCATCGTCACCAAGGTGTACGCCGACCTGCTGCGCGAGCACCGCGGCCCGACCGCCGAGGAGCGCGACATCCTGCGCCGCGTGTTCTCGCGCGACGGCTTCACGGACGGGTATTACACCGGCAGGCTGGGCGACAGTATGTTCGGCACCAAGACCGATGTGCCGATGAATGAGGTCAAAAAACTCTACGACGAGGCCGCACACCGCTTTGCCGAGGGCAAGGAAGCGCCGCTCGTGCCGGTATCGCTGTGCTTTACCGCGCGGCGCGACACCGGCGCCGTGCTCAGCGCGGACGGTGTTTCGGTCGCGGTGCCGGTGGAGCAGGCACAGAACCGCCCGACCACGCCCGAGCTGGTCGAGAAATCGCTCAAAAAGACCGGCGGCACGCCGTTCTACATCGAAAATCTTCGTATCGAGATGCAGGACGGCCTGATGATACCGGCCTCCGTGATGAACGGGATGCGCCGCGATGCCCTCGGCCTGCTGCTGGCGAAGCGCGGCGTTGCGCCCTCCCGCGACTGGCTGCACGGCAATGTGTTGCCGCGCGACGACGAGGCCGCGCCTCGTGAGGGCTTCCGCGGCTTCACCGCCACGGTACGCACCAGAGCACAGGCGGATGCGCTGCGCGGACTGGGCCTCGAAACCATCTACGCGCCGCTCGAGGTGGCCGCACAGACCGGCCTGCCCGCCATCCTGCCGCGCGTGTTCTCGGACAATGAACAGCCGCAGCTCGAGATGCTGCTCGGCGAGGCCATGAGCCGCGGCACGGACACCGTGCTCGCCGGGAACATCGGCCACATCCCGCTGGCCAGGCGGCTGGGCTTTGCCGTGCACGGCGATTTCGGCCTGAACGCCTACAACCGCAAAACGCTGTGTGCGCTGGCGGAGATGGGCGTTTCCCGTCAAACGCTGTCCTTTGAGGCACGTCTGGCGCAGATACGCGATATGCGCGGCCCGCTCGAAACCGAAATGATCGTCTACGGCCGCCTGCCGCTGATGATATTCGAAAACTGCGCCATCCGCCGCCAGCACGGCGGCAAGTGCTCCTGCCAAAACGGCGTGACGTACCTCACCGACCGCCGCAAGGAGCGTTTCCCGCTGCTGCCTGAGTTCGGCTGCCGCAATACCCTGCTGAACAGCCGCCCGCTGTGTCTGCGCGAGGATTTCGCGCGGCTGGGCGTGCAGACGGCACGGCTGCAATTCACCATCGAATCGCCCGAGGAGTGCGTGCGCGTGGCGCGGGCATTTCTCACCGGCGCACCGCTGGACGGCGAATTTACCAACGGACTGTATAAAAGAGGAGTCGAATAATGGAGATCGTTCTGGCCTCGGCCTCCCCGCGCAGACGGGAGCTGCTGAGCCTTATCACCGAAAATTTCACTGTCTGCCCGGCGGATGCGGACGAAACGCTGCGTGACGCGCCGCTCGGCGAGGAGGTAACGCGCCTGTCGCGCCTCAAGGCCGAGGCCGTACAGGCACTGCACCCGAACGCCGTGTGCATCGGCTCGGATACGATGGTCACCATCGACGGACTGCGCCTCGGCAAGCCGAAAAATGCGGACGAAGCCGCTTCCATGCTGCGCCGTCTGCGCGGCCGCACCCACGAGGTGCTGACCGGCCTTGCCGTACTCACGCCGGACGGCGGCGTCCGCGCGCTGCACACCTGCACCAAGGTGACGTTCCGCGGCTTCGCGGAGGACGAGCTTGCCGCCTACCTCGCCACCGGCGAGCCGCTCGACAAGGCGGGCGCATACGGCATCCAGGGCCACGGCGCACTGCTCATCGAGGGCATCGAGGGCGACTATTACAGCGTGATGGGCCTGCCCGTTGCACCGCTTTACACCATTCTGCGCGATATTCACGCGATTTGAGGAAAGGAAGATAACTTTGCGACCCTTGCGACGACGCAAAAAAGCCGGACCGCCGTTTCTCATCGGCGCGGCAGTCGTGATCGTGCTGTGCATCCTCTCGGCGCTGTACAGCGGCATTTCGGGCAATCCCTCGCCGGTGACACGGCTGGCCGGTGTCATCGTCACGCCGTTCCAGCGGCTCGGCGCCGGTGCCGGCAATTTTTTCAGCCGCGGGATGGAGTATTTCACCGAATTTGACACCATCAAGGCAGAAAACGAGCAGCTCAAGCAGAAGCTCCGCGAAAATGAGCAGCTGGTGCGCGATGCCCAGCTCGCACTGGCGGAGAACAACCAGCTGCGCGCGCAGGCCGGTCAGCCCGAGCGTGCCCGCAGCCTGACAACGGTCAGCGCCGAGGTCATCGCGCACAATCCGGGCGACTGGGCGATCACGCTCACGCTGGACAAGGGCTCCTCGCACGGCGTGAAAAAGGGCGACCTCGTCACCACGGTGGACGGCATGGTCGGCTTTGTCAGCTCGGTCACATCCAACACCTGTGAGGTGACGACCGTTACCGACCTCGAGATGCAGTGCGGCGCGCTCGTCACCCGCACGCGCGAAACCGCCATCGCGGAGGGCAATTACGAGCTGATGACCAAGGGCCAGCTGCGCCTGTCCTACCTGAGCGACGACACCAGCATCGTCGTCGGCGACACGGTGGAAACCTCGGGCCGCGGCGGCACATTCCCCAAGGGCATCATGATCGGCACGGTCGAGAGCGTGCAGCCTGAGGAGAGCGGCATCGCCTACTACGCGACGATCAAGCCGTTCGTCAGTGCGGACACGGTGACGAACGCCTCTATCATCACGGATTTTACGGATACGACGGAGTGAGCCCATGCAGAGAGAACGAATGTCTATCCCCAGACTGATCCTGTTCGGCCTGTGGGCGCTGTTTATCTTCGTCGTGCAGACCAGCGTGTTCGGCGCGGCGAACCTGTTCGGCTACCATGTCGATCTGCTGCCCGCCGCCGTGGCGGCTGCCGCGCTGCTGAGCTCTCCTGCGGAGGGCGCGGTGCTCGGCGTGATCGTCGGCGTTCTGTACGACATCGGCACGGTCGGCATCGACGGCCTGATGCCCATTTTCTTTTTCGCGTTCGGCTACGGCGCGGGCGCGCTCAGCCGCCTGACCCTGCGCCGCAATTACCTCTCCATGCTCATGCTGACGGCGGGCGAGATGCTCACCATCGGCCTGCTCCGCTATCTGTTTTCCCTGATGCAGACAGGCGCACGCTTCCTGCCCGTGCTGCGGCAGATCGTCGGCGGCACGCTGCTCGCCTGTGTGTTCTGCTTTATCGTTTACCTGCCGATGCGGCAGATCAGCCGGAAATTTGACCGCTGATTCATCCCGCCGGAAAGGAGCACCTTTGACCCATGATAAACAAATCGCAACTGCTGCGCCGGCTGCTGGCGCTGTGCTGTCTGCTGCTGCTGTGCGGCGGACTGGCCGGCACCCAGCTGATACAGCTCCAGCTGATACACGGCGACGAGTATGTGCGCCGCTCGGCGGAATTCCTCACCACCACCTCGACCGTTTCGGCCGCCCGCGGTGAGATCCTCGACCGCTACGGCCGCCCGCTCGTCACCAACCAGACCGGCTTTTCTCTTGTACTGATCTACTCCTCGTTCTGGGACGGCAACGACGACCGCTTTGCGCGCCTGCTCGATCTGACGAACCGCATCAAGGCCGAAGCCGCCGAGGCGACGAAAAAACAGGCCGCCGCCATCATCGCGAACGGCACGACGAACACCACCGCCTCTGCGGACACCGAAACCGATGCCGCAGCCATCCCCACGCTCAACGACCGCCTGCCCATCACGCAGAGCGCACCGTATGCCTATACCAGCACCTCGCTGACCGAGCTGTCGAACTACATGAAGGACAGCGCCAAGTCGCTCGGGCTGGATACCGTAACCGCGGCAGTCGAGGCCGCAAAACAGGCCAACGAAACCGATCCCAAGACGGACGAGGACGGCATCGCCATCGATCAGGCGGCGCTCGTGGATGCGACCAAGCTGGTTTCTCCGGCGGATTTCATCAACGCCATGCGTACCTATATGGAGAAGAACCTCGGTCTGCCGACCGATCTCTCCGTTGCGGATGCCCGCACGATGGTGGGCATCTATTATAGTATGCGTACCGTGGGCTTCAGCATCAAGTCCACCTACACGCTCGCTGACAATGTTTCGATGGACCTCATCGCCTATATCAAGGAGCACCACGACGACTTCCCCGGCGTAGAGGTGCAGAGCGAGGCCGTCCGCCGATACGACACGACCTGCGCCGCGCATCTGCTCGGCACGGTGGGCCTGATGGGCGCCGACGAGTGGACCGGCACCAGAAACGGCGGCCCGTACAAGGACAAGGCCGGCTATCGCATGAACGACTACATCGGTCAGACCGGCCTTGAGAGTGCGCTCGAGGCCTTCCTGCACGGCACGGCCGGCTCGCGCATCGTGGAGAACGCGCTGGACGGCGAAACCGCCGCCGAGCAGTCCCGCTCGACCGCGCCGCAGCCGGGCGACAACGTTGTCACCACCATCGACCTCGACCTGCAAAAGGTCGCCGAGCAGTCGCTCGCGAACAACCTGAGCGCCTACGGCAAGGGCGGTGCGGCGGTCGCGCTCGACCCCAATTCCGGCGAGGTGCTGGCGATGGCCTCCTACCCGAGCTACGATCTGTCCACCTACAACAAGGATTACGACACCATCAAGGACGACAGCCGCCATCCGCTCATCAACCGCACGACCTCGGGCGTGTACCCGCCGGGCTCGACGTTCAAGATGGTGACGGCCATCGCGGGCCTCGAGGAGGGCATCATCACGGGCGACACCTATGTCACCTGCACGGGCACGTTCGAGTACGGCGGACAGACGTTCCGCTGCAACAACCACGACACGCCCATGACGCTGGGCGTCACGGATGCGCTCAAATACTCGTGCAACACGTTCTTCTACACGGTCGGCCAGAAGCTGACCGGCGCACACCTCGAGCAGTGGAGCAAGCGCTTCGGCCTCGGCAATGTCACCGGCATCGAGATCGGCGAGAGTGCCGGACAGGCCGCCGGCCCGACCTACCGCGCGGCACAGCGCAAGGCCGATCCCGCCATCCGCGAGTGGCAGGGCGGCGACGACCTGAACGCCGCCATCGGCCAGTCGGACAACGGCTTCACGCCGCTCCAGCTTGCCAACTACGTTTCCGCCATCGTCAACGGCGGCACGCTGTACCGGCCCACGCTCGTCAAGAACATCAAGACCTACGATTACGGCTCGGTCGTGCAGAGCGAGCAGCCCGAGGTGCTCGGCACCATCGACATCTCGGACGAAACCTACGACCTCGTCATGCAGGGCATGAGCGAGGTTACTGACGAGGGCGGCACGGCGGGCAGCGTTTTCGCGGATTACCGCATCAAGGTGGGCGGCAAGACCGGCACCGCTGAGATGTTCGAGAACGGCGAATCGTTCGACAACGGCCTGTTCATCGCATTCGCGCCGTTCGACGACCCGCAGATCGTCATCTGCGTGGTCGGTGAGGGTGCGGGCCACGGCGCGTATGTCGCGCCCATCGTGCGCGATATGCTCGATGAATATTTCTCCACCGATGCGGCCTCGGGCGTGGAATCCGTTCAGCCGGAGAACACCATCATGCGATAACAGTTCATTTTTCCGTTCTGACAGAGCTTTACGGCAGATTTCACCCGGCAGACAGCGTTTTGCCGGGTTTTCTGCGCGCAAACGCGGCGGCTTTTCAAGTTTTTCACAAAAAATTCGTGCGGAACGCTTGTCAACCGACAGCGATTAGTTTATAATACAATCAGGCAGTGCCGCATGGATTTATGCGGTATTGCCATAAATAAGATTTTCTTTCGGAGGCGGTATGTTGAAGGTGATCCTTGTAGCGTCCGGTAAGGGCGGCACAGGAAAAACCTCCCTTACAGCGGGCGTAGGCGCGGCTCTCGCACAGCTTGGCAGCAAGGTGCTGCTGCTCGACGGCGACTGCGGCTTGCGTAATCTGGATATTGTGCTCGGTATGTCCGACCGGGTGGTCTACTCGTTCGCCGATGTGGCGGGCGGCGCAGTGCCTCTCGCCTCTGCCATGGCCTCGCACCCGGATATGCACTCGCTGTATCTGCTCACAGCACCGGTGGCGCTCCCTGCGCTCAGCGACCGCGGCATGGAGCAGCTGGCCGCACAGGCCGAGGACGCCGGGTTCGACTACCTGCTCATCGACGGTCCGGCCGGGCTCCCGGCGGAGCTGTCGTTCCTCGCGCACATCGCAACGCAGGCCATCATCGTCACCTCGACCGACCGCGTGTGTGTCCGCGGCGCGGAGCGCTGCGCCCGCAAGCTGGAGGAGGAATACTGCATCCAGCGCATCCGCATGGTGCTCAACCGTGTGCGCCCGCAGCTCATCAGCCACGGCAAATCCGGCAACATTGACGATGCGATGGACGAGGCGGGCCTCCCGCTGCTCGGCCTCGTGCCCGAGGATGTGGACCTCATTTCGTGCAGCAACAGCGGCACGAGCATTCACGCCGTCAAGCGCACCGGCGCGGCCCGCGCCTTTATGAATATCGCCCGCCGTTTGAACGGTGAGCGTATTCCGCTCAAATTGTAAGGGCAATACCGCATAATTGAACAAGAGTGATTTGCGAGTAAATTTTGCGTACTGACGAGGCGCAGTTTTGCGGTAATACTTGATGTATTACCGTGAAACTGCAACGAAGTAAGGACACAAAATTTCCGCAAAGCACCGCCGCTTTAATTGTGCGGTGTTGCCTAAGTAATATCCGTATCTATAATACAGGAAAGGGGTTATTCCTGATGAATATAGCATTGATCGCACATGACCGCAAAAAAGAACTGATGGTGCAGTTTTGCATGGCATACTGCGGTATCCTTGCAAAGCATAACATCTGCGCCACCGGCACCACCGGCAAGTTTGTAGAAGAAGCCACCGGTCTGAAGATCGACAAATGCCTTGCGGGTATGCAGGGCGGCGAGGAGCAGATCTCCGCGCGCGTAGCGTATAACGAGATCGACCTTGTGCTGTTTTTCCGCGATCCGATGTCCAATGCACAGTACGAACCGGACATTCACGCGATTTCCCGCCTCTGTGATATGCACAACATCCCGATCGCAACCAACTCCGCGACCGCCGAAATGCTTATCCTCGGTCTGGACCGCGGTGATCTGGATTGGCGCAACATCGTCAACCCGAAGAACAAGAAATAACAGATTACGCTGCACCGGATCGGATAACGCCAATTCGGTGCATATGTCTGTCTTGAGGAGAATCAAAATGGAAAAAGTAAAACCCAGAACTCTATCCGGCTTTATGGAGCTGCTCCCTGCCCCGCAGGTGCAGATGGAGCGCATCATGCAGGTGCTCCGCGAAACCTACGCGCTGTACGGCTTCTATCCGCTGGACACCCCGCTGATCGAGTCCTCCGAGGTGCTGCTGGCCAAGGGCGGCGGCGAGACCGAGAAGCAGATCTACCGCTTCACCAAGGGCGACAGCGACCTGTCCCTGCGCTTTGACCTGACCGTTCCGCTGGCAAAGTACGTTGCCCAGCACTACGGCGAGCTGACGTTCCCGTTCCGCCGTTTCCAGATCGGCAAGGTCTACCGCGGCGAACGTGCCCAGCGCGGCCGCTTCCGCGAGTTCTATCAGGCCGACATCGACGTGATCGGCGACGGCAAGCTGGACATCATCAACGAGGCCGAGGTGCCGAGCATCATCTACAAGACGTTCACCTCTCTGGGCCTCGAGCGCTTCAAGATCCGCATCAACAACCGCAAGGTGCTCAACGGCTTCTTCGCCATCCTCGGCCTGACCGAAAAGGCCGGTGATGTGATGCGTACCATCGACAAGCTGGAGAAGATCGGCGCGGAAAAGGTGAAGACCATCCTTGTGGAGGACTTCGGCGTGGAGGCCGCTGCGGCTGACGAGCTGCTGAAGTTCATCCAAACGCCGGGCGGCACCGAGGGCATCCTCGCGGCGCTCGAGGGCTACAAGGGCAGGAACGAGGTGTTCGACCTCGGCGCGGAGGAGCTGAAAACGGTTGCAACCTATATGCAGGCGTTCGGCGTTCCGGCCGACCACTTCGAGATCGACCTGACCATTGCACGCGGTCTGGACTACTACACCGGCACCGTATACGAAACCGCCATGCTCGACCATCCGGAGATCGGTTCCATCTGCTCGGGCGGCCGCTACGACAACCTTGCGGAGTATTACACCGACAAGCAGCTGCCGGGCGTGGGCATCTCCATCGGCCTGACCCGCCTGTTCTATGTTCTCGGTGAGCAGGGCTACCTGAACGACCAGATGAACAAGGCGCCGGCGGACGTGCTCATCCTGCCGATGACCGACGACATGGGCGCGGCTATCGAAACCGCTACCGCACTGCGTTCTGCGGGCATCCGTACCCAGCTCTACGGCGAGCAGAAGAAGTTCAAGCACAAGATCGGCTACGCCGACAAGCTGGGCATCCCGTTCGTTATCTTCCTCGGCGAGGATGAGATTAATGCGGGCGTGGTCGCTGTCAAGGATATGGAGTCCGGCGAGCAGGTCAAGGTTTCGCTTGATGAGGCAGCTAAGCTCATCCATGACGGTCTGGCGAAGAAAAACGCAGGCAAGGTCATCTGCGACAAATAATTCATTCTAATTAGTAATTAGGAGTTAGTAATTAGTAATTATTTACTCCAAGGGTAGGATTTTCAACTGAATATGGAGGGATCACTTATGAAGAATCTCATTTGGGGCTGTACACAGATGATCGTGGGGATGCTGGGTATCATTGCTTCGCAGATCGCCTTTATCCTCGGCATCAACGGCTGGTTTTTCAGCGGATTCAGCGCCTGCGCGTTCATCGCATCCGTTATCTTCGCCGCGATGGTCGTGATCGGTTATGTCAACCATGTCCGGCCGGAGCTCGTCAAGCTGAAAAAAGAGGGCGAAGAAGAATGAAGCATCTGATTTACGGCAGTATCCTCATCATAACGGGCATTCTCGGCATTATCGCTTCCCTGTTGGCCTGCCTTATGATGCAGAACAACGGCTGGGAGTTTGTGCCCATGATCGCACTGTTTGTCTTTGTGTTTATGATCGTGGCCGGGTATTTTAACCATATCCGGCCGGAAATACATACCAAGGATTCCGAGTAAGGAGGTCGTCTTATGGAGAAATTGCAGAACACCATCATCCGCTGCACGGGTGTGCTGTGCGGCACCATCCTGTTCGCGCATGGCTTTTTGCTGACGGCGATCGCGGCGGTCATCATCGGACTGGTGATGCCTGCCCTGCTGAAACAGCTCATGCCGGATATTCTCGATGCAATGAAAGAAAAAGACGGCAGATAACCAAATAATCCATTAAATTTTCGAATAAGGATTGATAAACATGAATAACACATCTATTGCAGGCATGAAGCGCACGCATATGTGCGGCGAGCTTCGCCTGGAGCACGCCGGTCAGACCGTTACCGTAAACGGCTGGGTTGACCGCGTGCGCGACAACGGCGGCGTTCTGTTCCTGCTGCTGCGCGACCGCGCGGGCATCGTACAGTGCACCTTTGACAAGTCGGTCAACGCCGACCTGTTCGACATCGCCTTCACCTGCCGCACCGAGTTCGTTGTGGCTGTCAAGGGCAAGCTGGTCGCCCGCGACGAGGCGGCTGTCAACAAGAAGATGCCGACCGGCGAGGTCGAGATCATCGCCGAGGACATCCGCATTCTGTCCAAGGCCGAAACCACCCCGTTCGAGATCGACGACAACAAGGAGGTCGGCGACCAGATCCGTCTGAAGTACCGCTACCTCGATCTGCGCCGTCCGTCCATGCAGAAGAACCTGATGCTGCGCCACCGCGTAACGCAGGTTGCCCGCAACTACTTCGACGAGCACGGCTTCCTCGAGATCGAAACCCCGATGCTCACCAAGTCCACGCCGGAGGGCGCGCGTGACTACCTCGTGCCGTCCCGCGTGCATCCGGGCAAGTTCTATGCCCTGCCGCAGTCCCCGCAGCAGTACAAGCAGCTGCTCATGCTGTCCGGCATGGACCGCTATATTCAGATCACCCGCTGCTTCCGCGACGAGGATCTGCGCGCTGACCGTCAGCCCGAGTTCACCCAGATCGACCTCGAGATGTCGTTCGTGGAGCAGGACGACGTTATCGCCGTCAACGAGGGCTTCCTCCAGCGCGTGTTCAAAGAAGTGCTCGATGTTGACATCCAGCTCCCGCTGCCGCGCATGACCTGGCAGGATGCAATGGACAAGTACGGCTCGGACAAGCCGGACGTTCGCTTCGGCTTTGAGATCAAGGACATTTCCGACATTGCCAAGGACTGCTCGTTCAAGGTGTTCAAGGACACCGTTGAGAACGGCGGCACGGTCCGTCTTATCAACGTAAACGGCTACGCGGACAAGTTCCCGCGCAAGGAGATCGACAAGCTGGGCGAGTTCGTCAAGACCTACCGCGCAAAGGGCCTTGCATGGATGAAGCTCGCCGCAGACGGCAGCATGACCTCTTCGTTTGCCAAGTTCCTGTCCGAGGACGAGATTGCGGCCATCAAGGAGCGTGCAGGCGCCAAGGAGAACGACCTGCTGTTCGTTGTTGCCGATGCAGACTGGCAGACTGCCGCTGTCGCTCTGGGCGCACTGCGCTGCGAGCTGGCTAAGCGCCTCGGCCTTGCCAAGAAGGACGATTTCAAGCTGCTGTGGGTAACCGAGTTCCCGCAGTTCGAGTATAGCGAGGAGGAGGACCGCCTCGTTGCCATGCACCATCCGTTCACCGCACCGATGGACGAGGATATTCCGCTGCTGGACACCGACCCGGCAAAGGTGCGCGCCAAGGCGTATGACATCATCCTGAACGGCTGTGAGCTGGGCGGCGGCTCTATCCGTATCCACGATCCCGAGCTCCAGACCAAGATGTTCGAGGCGCTCGGCTTCACCGAGGAGAAGGCCAAGGAGCAGTTCGGCCACCTCATCACCGCGTTCTCTTACGGCGCACCTCCGCACGGCGGTCTGGCTTACGGTCTGGATCGTCTGTGTATGCTGCTGGCCGGTCTGGACTCCATCCGCGACGTGATCGCGTTCCCGAAGGTACAGAACGCATCCGACCTGATGATGAACTGCCCGGACGTTGTAGACGACAAGCAGCTCGACGATCTCTCCATCGCGGTAACGCGCGTGGAGGAAGCTCCCGAGGCTTAAGGCAACACCGCACAATTAAAGCTGTATTGCCTTAACAGGCTGCATTTGCAATCCGCTGCGGATTTTCCCGCAGCGGATTTTTTTGCCCTGCGGCCGGGCTTCCGGGACGTTTTCCGGATGCGGTCTGCAGCTTCTCAGCGTGAGAATTTCCACTGTCTTTCAAGCAATTTTTCTCTCATTTGTGTGCAAAGCACAGACCGCAAACCTTTGCGTTCGCCCGAAAATGCGGCTGTAAGTTATCTCCAAATCCTCCGATTTTTTTGATGAACCGAATAAAAAAACGGCTTTCTCTTTGTGAAATTGCTGACAATCAACGTCGAAATGCACAAATACGCGCTTCGGTTTATGTGCAAGTATCCAAAGTGCGTGAAAAGTGAAAAAAATGCTTTGATATAGTACGGATATAGTGCTAAAATAACTTTCGGACAAACGGCAACGCGGTTTGCCCATTTGACAGATCTTCAATCCCTCGATTGACGATCTTGTTTTTTGGGATTTTGCGGGCACGCGCACGCAAGCGCAGACCGAGGCCGTCATTCAGAAATCGTTTCGGTGGATTTTGAGGGATCTCCGCCGGGACACGAAATTTTTACAAGGGGAGAAAAAGATGAACTTCGTAAACTCCATGGCGTTTACCGCGATCACCTTTGTGGGTTTCACGGCACTCGTCGCACTCATCTCGTGGTGGAAAACCCGTGGTGACAACCTCGACACGCAGGACGGCTACTATCTCGGCGGCCGCAGCCTGACCGGCCCGGTCATCGCCGGTTCTCTGCTGATGACCAACCTTTC
>CAKSVR010000021.1 GCA_934504345.1 uncultured Agathobaculum sp.
GGACAGGTGGGTGGCACTGTCGCCGCCCTCACGGGCGGCGTGGATTGAAATGCGTGTGTGTGCTTGGCGGTATCCGCATCGGTAATGTCGCCGCCCTCACAGGCGGCGTGGATTGAAATGAGAACGAGCGCGTGACGTAGCCGACGTGCTCCTCGCGTCGCCGCCCTCACAGGCGGCGTGGATTGAAATGCTGGATCGATGTCGTAGATGCGGATACTGTAACGTCGCCGCCCTCACAGGCGGCGTGGATTGAAATCCCACACGCAGCGCACCCTTGGCAGCAGCTTCTCCGTCGCCGCCCTCACAGGCGGCGTGGATTGAAATACAAGATAATCGTCAGACGGATAAGCAAGATCAAAGTCGCCGCCCTCACGGGCGGCGTGGATTGAAATATGGATATGCAGTATTACTACGACATCTCCGAGGTCGCCGCCCTCACGGGCGGCGTGGATTGAAATGACAGTAACCTTGCCGGGCGTCCCGCCGCGTGCGTCGCCGCCCTCACAGGCGGCGTGGATTGAAATGGTTGCTATGGCGGCCATCATCGGCAACGCGACTGGTCGCCGCCCTCACGGGCGGCGTGGATTGAAATCACTTGGTAATGGCAGCAGCCGTAGGCGTGGAGGGGTCGCCGCCCTCATGGGCGGCGTGGATTAAAATTCTTTATCAGATGCATAAACGGTTATCAAACCGATCGCCGCACGCGCAAAAAAGCCCGAACGTTCCTCCTCGGAACGTCCGGGCTTTTCTCAATCCTCCGTCAAAAACGAAATCACCGTCTGCGCCATTTTCAGCCGATAATCCGCCAGAAAATGGTCGGTCTGCCATGTTTCGCTGCGGAACTGCGTGCCGCCGGCCTTTTCCACAGCCTGCCGCAGCGGCTCACAGTGCAGCGCCGGCGGTGTATAAATATCCAGCGCACCGCCAATGCACAGCACCGGCTTTTTCGCCAAGCCGGCCGCCGCGCTCTCCAGCCGGAGCTCCTCGCTGTGCTCGACCGCCTCGTGCAGCAGCGCTGCGCCGCTCGTGCCGTTCAGCCAGTTTCCGCTGTCGTCCAGCACCTCGCAGACGATTTTATACGCCTGTGCATCCTCGCGCTCGATAACCGGCAGCCGCCCGATGTCGCACGGTGTCAGCAGCACGGCACGCTTGATCTCCGGCCGCGCCGCAGAAAGCTGCCCGCAGGCAAAGCCGCCCAGACTGTGTCCGACCGCGTAAATCCGCTCCTTGTCAAAGCCGTATTTGCCGTCATGCAGGATAAAATCCAGTGCAGTATGTGCATCCTCGAGATTATGTGTCAGCGCATAATCTCCGTCACTTCCCCAACTGCCGCTGTAATGGAACAGCAGCACATGAAAGCCTGCGCAGCGGAGTTCCTGCGCCAGATCGATATTCTTCTCACAGCCGGGAATGCCGTGCAGCAGCAGAACGGTCGGGTGCGGGCCCGCGCCGCCCGCCGTGTACAGCACGGACAGCAGCCGTCCGCGTTTGCCCGGAATCAGGATGCCATGTACATCCGGCCGGAATGGGCTGTCCCCGTAATGGGTTTCACTACATCGAAATTGCTCGTTCATGGGTATTATTCTCCAAAACTCAGTCGTTTTTCTCGTTGTTGAGGTGTTTTTTGTACCAGTCCTTGCCGTACAGCACGCACGTTACCAGCATGGAGGCCACGGTATCGCCGCAGGAATTGACCAGCGTGCAGCCCGCATCGAACAGCTGGGTCATCATCAGCAGCACGGGCAGCGCGATGGACGGGAAACCGAACGCCGAAATCACCATACTCTCCATCGCCGCGCCGCCGCCCGGCACCGAGGATACGGCCACCGAGCCCGCGACCGCGATGACGAGCGCGAATGCGTAGTCGCCTAGGCTGTTCAGCGGGTGCGAGAACAGCGCACAGCACAGCGCGATCTCGTAAATGGTGGCGATGCACGCACCGTCCATATGACAGGTCGCGCCGACCGGGATGACGACCGAGCTGACCTCACGCGGCACGCCCAGCTTATCGCACGCATCCATTTGCAGCGGGATAGCCGCCGCCGAGGAGCGCGTGCCCAGTGCTGTCAGCGCCGGTGTCAGGATATTCCTGAAGAAATTCTTCACGCCCCACGGGCCTGCGGCCAGAAAGGCATACAGCGCCAGAAAGACGAAAAAGTACACGATCGTCGCCGGATAGTAGATGAGCAGGCCGCGTGCATAGCTTTTGAGCAGCTCCGGGCCGTAGGTGCCGGTCAGGTTGGCAAAGTACGCCAGCAGGCCGATGGGCGCGAGCTTCATCAGCATGGAAACCATTTTATAGAACACGAGCGACATATTGCTCAGCCACTCCGCAACAGGCTTGCCTTTTTCACCAAGCGAGGATACCGCAACGCCGAAAAACACGGTGAACACGATAAGGGCAAGGATATGTGCCCGCGAAATGACCAGCGGAAAGTCCTCGACCGTGAACGTGCTGACGATCTGATCGCCAATGCCCATGGCGGCCGTGGTTTCCGTTGCCGCCTCCGCCGTGCCCATCTGGATGGATGTATCTACGCCGAACACGCTGGTGACGAAGAACATATAGATGCCCGCGATGGCTGCCGTGACGATGAAAAAGCCGATAGTGAGCCCCAGCAGCTTGCCGACCCGACGGGTATCCGCGATGCCCGCGATCGAGCCCGCGATGGAGAAAAAGATCAGCGGCACGAGCAGCACGAACAGCAGGTTGAGCCAGATCTGACCGATCGGATACAGGACGGCGGCCTTTTCTCCCAGTGTCAGGCCCAGAACCGCACCAACGATAACAAATGCGATGAGGATGAGTGGTTCTCGGTAGGCCGACTTCTTCTTTTCCGCTTGCTTGGACATATGGATTCCTCCGCTTCTTTTAATTCCCTTTATTCATATCGTGTTAGTATGTTTAACTGTATTATAACACCTTGTATGAAAATTGCAAGAAAAACCTACTAAAACAGCAGGAATTTTCCGCAGAAAAAGAAAACCGCAGGGCATCCAATGGATACCCTGCGGTTCAAGCTGTCGCGAAACTACAGTTTCGCCGACAAGCAGGAACGGACCGTAGGCCGTTCCAAAGTCGTCCAAAAGTTCCTATACGGAAACTTTTTCCCTCTTAAGGTATAAAAAACGGCGCTATCCTTGCGCGGCTTCTCGGCCGCGCTGCGCGGATACACGCTCCCGTTTTTTATGAATTTGCAAAGCAAATTCTATTTAACGCGCGCTGCCGCGCGATATGATGAAATTGGTTCAATACCGACTTTTTCGACAAACTGAACCGCAGCGCATCCAATGGATACCCTGCGGTTTTTGTGCGTTTTCACTTGTTTTCCAGCTCTTTTTTGACCGCTTCTGCGATTTTGCGGTACTCCGGCACTTCCACGCCGTACTGCTCGCCCAGCCGCACGACCTGATAGATCAGGCCGTCCACCTCGGACTGCCTGCCCGCCGCGATGTCGCGCTGCATGGATGTCGAAGCCGTCGGCGCGAGTGCATCCAGAATACGCAGATTGCGCTCGACGAGCGCACCCGGCTTATCCTCCAGCGGGATGCCCATTTTATCCGCCAGCGCAGCGACTTCCCCGACCAGCCGGACAAAGCTGTCGCGCACCTCGCCCGGCTGCTGGAATACGCCCGCCTCGGCATGGTAATACTGCCCGCTCGCCGCATTCGGCGATACATACGCGAATTTGAGCAGCGTATCGCGCTCGACATACGGCGAGTATACCGGCTCGATACCCGCGTTTTTCAGGTCCTGCTCGACCTGCTGCAATACCGGATGATCGGTCGTGTGGCTCGGCAGGCCGTACACAATGCGGCAGATCGAGCCGTGCATCCGAATCTCGCCCGGCGCCGTCCTGTTGGCCGAAATGTAGATGCAGCCGTCCGTAACGAGCAGCTCGGGCAGCGCCGCCTGCATCGTGCGGCCCGTGCCGTAGATGTTCAGCACCGGAATGACTACCGTGTTCTCATGCGCCGCCTTGCGGATGAACGGCAGCGTGCTTTCCAGCGAATAGCCCTTGACGCACACGAAAATAACGTCCGGGCCGGGTGCGCCCTGGGCCCGCTGCGCGAGATAGCCGTCCATGTCGATGGCCTTGACCGGAATGCTCTCGCGGTCACTCTCGCCGGTGAGCAGCGTCAGGCCGTGCGCCTGCATGGCCGCAAGATGTTTTCCGCGTGCGATAAGTGTGGTATCCGCACCCGATCTGGTCAGAAATGCGCCCACCGGTCCGCCGACACCGCCCGCGCCGATTATCATATAGCGAAGCTCCATCGCTCTGCCTCCATTCGATGTTTTCCGGGAAAAGTATAGCATATTTTTGTCCCTATGGCAATTTCCCCTTTTCCTTGACCTGATGCGTATTTTCTGCTACAATAGGACAAGACTTCAATACTTTACCGTGTGCAAGTTTCCCCTGCATACGGTTTTTATTTCCATACTGTTTTTTATACTGTTTAGGAGAAATCATCCATGACCATACTTTTGAGTATCCTCACAAATCCGGTCACGGTGTCCGTGCTGGTGCTTTGCGCGCTGTGCCTGACCGGCCTGAATGTGCTGCTCTCCATGCTCATCGCCTGCATCATCGGCGGCGTAGCGGGCGGCATCCCGCTGCTGAGCGCACCCGAGGGCACGCAGACCGTCATGCAGCTGCTGACGAGCGGCTTTGCCAGCAACGCGACGACCTCGCTGGCGTACATCCTGCTCGGCACGTTTGCGACCTGCATCGCCACCACCGGCCTTGCCGATATTTTGTCCAAAAAGCTGTCGCGGCTGCTGGGCGGGCACAAGCTGGCGCTCATCGGCGTGCTGACACTGGTCGCCTGCCTGTCGCAGAACCTCATCCCGGTGCATATCGCGTACATCCCCATTCTGGTGCCGCCGCTGCTCGGCGTGATGAACCGGATGCGGCTCGATCGCCGCGCAGTCGCGTGTGCGCTGGCATTCGGCCATAAAGTGCCGTATATCACCATCCCGTTCGGCTTTGGCCTGATCTTTCAGCGCGTTATCGCGGATAACCTGAGCGAGAACGGGCTTTCCGTTACGGTAAAGGATGTTACCGCCGCCAACTGGAGCATCGGCGTGGCCATGCTCATCGGCCTGTTCATCGCTGTGTTCGTGCTGTACCGCAAGCCGCGCGACTACCGCGACCTCGAGGCCGACACCTCCGCCGCCGAGGAGATTTCGGAAAAGCTGGAGTATCGCCACTATGTCATGCTGGCCGCCGCCGTTGTCGTGGCCGTCGTGCAGGTCATCAGTCAGGACCTTGCGCTGTCTGCGCTGTGCGGCCTTGTCATCATCATCGTGTTCCGCGCCATCAAGTGGAGCGAAATCGACGCGCAGATCGAGGGCGGCATCCGTCTGATGGGCCAGATCGCCATTATCATGCTCGTTGCGGGCGGCTACGCTTCGGTCATCAAGGCCACCGGCGGCATCGATGCGCTCGTAAACGCGGGCATCGCCGCGATGGGCGGCAGCAAGCTGATCGCTGCGGTGCTCATCACGCTCATCGGCCTGCTCGTGACAATGGGCATCGGCACTTCGTTCGGCACCGTGCCCGTGCTCGCCGTGCTGTTCGTGCCGATGTGCAGCTCACTGGGTTTCTCCACGCCCGCGACGATCCTGCTCATCTCGGCGGCCGCCGCGCTCGGTGATGCGGGCTCTCCGGCCTCGGATACCACGCTCGGCCCGACCTCCGGCCTCAACGCCGACGGTCAGCACGACCATATCCGCGATACCTGCATCCCGACGTTCATCGCATTCAATATCCCCATTATGATCTGCGCGGTGCTGATGTCGCAGATACTTTGAGGATGCACGACCGTACTTTCCCACAAATAAATTTACAATCTTAGCCGATTCGCGCGCCAGCGCGCATTCGATAGGATTTGCCGTGCAAATTCAGCCGGCGGACAATCTTGTCCGCCGGCTGTTTTTCTGCCTTTCTCGCAGCTGGACACCTGCTGTCCAGCTTGCCTGCTGCGATAAGCATAAGAAAATCCCTGTTCTGCTCCGGCAGTCATCAAATCCCATAATGCTCCATTATTAAACTGCTGATTGATTGCCAAGCCCGTCCATATCGCGTATAATAGGAGCATAGAACAGCGAAACCAGCCGAATCTTTTCAACAGCAGGAGGGAACACCATGAGTGAAACGTATCGTGTCGTAAAATTGCAGCAAAACCGACTGTACCCGACCTATCAGCTGCACGCGCTGATGGCCAGCAAGAAAACCGCGCCGCAGGACGGTCTGCGCCTCGCCGGACTGGTGGTAATGGACTGGCTGCGCCAGCGGCTGGGCGACCATGTGCCTGAACAATTACAGCGCGTACCCGAGCCGTCCGGCTATTTAAGGCTGGGCGACGACTGCCTGCCGTCTATACATATCCACTCCGGCTTTGTGGCGGACATCGTTTCGCTCCCCAGGGAGGGTGTGTGGACACTCCAGCTCACCGAGCCCGACCTCGGCTCGGATCCGGGCAATCCGGAGCAGGCGCGCGCCGCCGTGCCCGGCCGTGTCATCGAAACCAACATCGGCTTCCGCATCCGCGGCACACAGCTTGAGTGCGGCTTCCAGACGGTCATCTCCGACCCGGAGGACACCGCGCCCGAGGCTGAGGTCTACCGTCTGTCGGTCGTGCGCCAGCTGATCGACCACCCGGATTTCGGCTTGCAGCAGATCACCCGGCTGGGCTACGAGCCCACCGAGCTCACCACCGCCGAGCAGCTCAAAACGCTGTCCGCTCTGCTGAAGGACGAGCACAATCAGCTCCCCTGTGTGATCTTCACGCATCCGCGCACGGAAAATCCGGTCGGCACCGTGCCCGACCTGTCCAGGCTGACCGAGGGTATCTCGCTGCGCCCGCTGCCCACGTCCGCCAAGCTGCCCGCCGGTTCGCTCAAGCTGCCGACTGTGCAGACCGCCGTGCCCGTGCCGTATGATACGGCGGCGTTCGCGCACCACGGTGTCGGCCTGTGCCGCACCTATGTCCTCGCGGACGAGCTGTTCCAGCGCTTCACCGAGCTGTTCAAGTGCAAGGCCGCGCCCGGCGACATCCTGTTCCTCGAGCCCGCCCGCTTCGGCGGCGCGTGCCGCGTGCTGCCCTACAAATCCAATCCCGCCCGTCAGAAGCAGACTATGGACGAGCTGACCGCCTCCATGTACATCTATCCGCGTGGCAAAAACGTGGATTTCGGGCAGATCTCGTTCCTGTCCGCCGCCCGTGAGGATCTGCTGTCGAGCAGCGAACAGGCCATGGCGCAGTGCGAAGCGCTCGAGAAGAAATGGAAGGCCAAGCTGGCGGAAGCGGAAAGCCGCTGGCAGGCCCGTCTGGCCCAGAAAGAGGCGGAATGCCACGCGCTGACCGAGCAGCTTGACCGCCAGAAGCAGTACCAGACCCGCCTCGAGCAGGAAAAGGACACGCTCGCACAGGAAAAGCTGCACAAGGACGAGGAGGTCAAGCTCAAGCTCGCCACCCGCGATGAAGAGATCGCCTATCTGCGCCGCAAGCTGCGCCAGCCCAAGGATCACGCCGGTATCGCGGACTGGGTCGCACAGGAGTTCCCCGACCGGCTCGTGCTGCACCAGCGCGCCATCAACCTGCTGGCGGACAAGTCGGCAAAGACCGTCAGCTGTGAGCTCATCTGCGATGCGCTCGACTACCTCGCCACCGACCACTGGGCGGGCCGCTATGAGCGCATCCCGCGCGACGAGCTGCTGCGCCGCTGCTCGGAAAAGTACGGCCGTCCGTTCGAGATCAAGCACATCAGCACCACGACCATCGAGCATACGCCGATCGAATACAAGATCAAGTATTTCCCCGGACCCAAGGGCAAGCTGGTCGAAAGTGCGCTGGACTGCCATCTCTGTGTCGGCAACGACCCGGAAAACCTGCTCCGTATCTACTTCCTGCACGACGATCAGAAAAAACGCATCGTGGTCGGCTCGCTGCCGCGCCACCTGCGCGCTATCTATATCAAGGCATGAGCAGACCGCCGCCGTTCGAGAGGACTCGAACGGCGGCGGGTTTGTTACTGCGAATGCTTTTCCCGCTGCATAGCGAGAATGGCATCCAGATTATCCATGATAAAATGCTGTGCCTCCAGATTATACACCACCGACTGATACGGGCCGTTCTGACCGACACGCTCCTCGGTCGTGATGCCCAGCGCTCTGCCGTTTTCTGTCGGGCGCTTCCGCTTTGCACCGGCGGCAGTGACGGTGGTTTCCAGCATTCCGGATGCGAGCAGCCAATCGGCAATGCCCGCATAGCTGAGCTTACGCATTTTGTCATTCTCCGCCAGCGCGGTGATGCGCCGGGCAATCTCACTCGCCGGAATGGGTGTATCCGAATAGGCAAACCGGTTTCTCTGTGCCGCAGGAATCTCCAGCGGCAGCTTCGGCTCTCTGCTGACCGTTCGCGGCGCTGTACCGCCGTTGTCTATCACCTGCCGCAGCACCTCCGCCACAAAGAAGAAGCAGCGCGACAGCCGCACATTGTTGATCAGCTCCGCCTCGGGCACCGGCTGGCCATCCAGCGGATTGATGCCGTTCGCCAGCTTTTCCATATACATTTTTGCCCGTTTGATCGTGTCCAGCTCTGTCATAGGATACCTCCCTGCTCTTTTTCCGCAATATTCGCCTGCACTTTTCTTTATTATAGCACCCCGGCTTTTCCCCACGCAATCCTGTATCGTAAAACCCGGTCGATACACAGAAGTTATCCCCATCCTGTGGATACTTTCTGTGCACCACACTCCCCGACACAAAAACCGCCTCCGAAGTGCTCGAAGGCGGTTTTCTTATGCATAATACGCGATCTTGATAAGCTCTTCCGGGGTGGTGATACCCTGTTTGACGAGCTCCAGACCTTTTTCCTTCAGCGTACGCATTCCCTGCTGCTCGCGGGCATAGGCCTCAATCTCCTCGGTTTCCGCGCCGCGGCTTATCATGCGGCGGATATTGCGGTCGATGGTGACGATCTCATGCACCGCGATACGGCCGCGATAGCCCGTGCCGTTGCAGTGCGTGCAGCCCGTGCCGCGCTTGACGGCCGCGATACCCTCACCGAGGAACGCCTGCTCCTGCGGCGTGACAGGCACTTCGCGGGCACAGTGCGGGCACACCTTTCGCATGAGTCGCTGCGCGACAAGGCCGACCAGCGAGTTCGCGATAAGGTAATGGTCGATGCCCATATCGGCCAGACGGACGATACTGGAAACCGCATCGTTGGTATGCAGGGTACTCAGCACCAGATGGCCGGTGATGGCGGCGCGAACCGAAATACCGGCGGTTTCGCCGTCACGGGTTTCGCCGACCATGATAACGTCCGGGTCCTGACGGAGAAGGGCGCGCAGACCCGCCTCAAACGTCAGTCCCGCGACCGGATTTACCTGTGTCTGGTTGATGCCGAGCAGCGTTTTCTCCACCGGGTCCTCGACCGTGGAGATGTTCACCTGCCGGTGCGACAGGTACTCCAGCACCATGTACAGCGTGGTGGACTTACCCGAACCGGTAGGGCCGGTGATGTAGATAATGCCGTTCGGCGAGTTCAGCATGGGCAGGAACTTAGCGTAGCTCTCGTCGTCCATGCCGAAATGTCCGGCGTGATCGATCGCACCGGCAGTCGCGAGGATACGCATAACGGCTTTTTCACCGAACACGGTCGGCAGCAGCGAAACACGGATGTTAACGTGCTCGTTCCGGCCGATGCGGATGCGGAAATGGCCGTCCTGCGGCAGACGGCGCTCGGCAATATCCAGATTCGCCATGATCTTGATACGCGCGATGAGCGGCTGATGCACACTGCGCTGCAAGGCAACGTAATCGATAATCGTGCCGTCGATACGCATACGCACGCGCGTGTTGGCCTCGAACGGCTCGATATGCACGTCGCTGGCGCCGGTGCTGATGGCGCGGTCGAGCAGGCTGTTGAGCAGCCTGACGATCGGCGCTTCCGGGTCGCCGCTCTCGCTCTCATCGACCTCGAGCAGCTGGGCCTCGCTCTGCGCGAAGTCCTCATTGGCGGTTTCCGCCGCCTGCTGTGCGCCGACCTCGGCGTAATAGTAGCGGATGGCGCTCTTCAGCGGGCCCATCTCGCACAGGCGGGTGACGAGCTGACAGCCGGTGAGCTGGCGCACCTCCTCGAACGCAAAGTAGTTCAGCGGGTCGTTGGTGACGACCTCGAGGTTTTTATCCGAAAAGCTCACGGCCAGCAGGTTCTGCTTTTCCGCCAGCTCTCGCGGTATCATCTTGACGGCGGCAAGATCGACCTGCATCTGTCCGACGTTAACGATCTCCAGTCCCAGACGGGCGGCCAGCGCCTCGAGCACCTGTGTTTCGGTGACGAAGCCCAGCTCGATCAGGATCTGGCCGACACGCTTCTCGCGGTGCTCCTTCTGGTAGGCCAGCGCCTGATCCATCTGCTCCTGCGTGATATAATTGCGCTCCATCAGCACTTCGCCGATACGCAAATTGGTTTTCATGCATCTGCCTCCTCGCCGCTGACACACATATAGATCTCCAGCGTGCCAGTGATCAGCTTGGTGCTGACCGCCTGCGTGTTGTTCTGGATGTAGTTAAAGTCCGTGATGCTGAAATTCGTCACACGCAGACCCTTGTACTTTCGATGCACCTCGTCCAGAAAATTCAGCCACTGTGTCACCTCGCCCTGCGCGGAAATGGTCGCCGTGCCGAGGTAGATGTAGTTCACCGGCTCATACGCCGCGGCAAAGGCCGAAGCGGTGTCCGCGCCGCTCGCATCCGTGCTGTCGGCGGCAGCAGAAGTGTCCGTACTGTCTGCGGGCGCGGCAGGCGCATCGGTCTGCGTTTCGTCCGTAAGGTACGCGGCGACAGAGCCCGGTGCGGCTTCGGTCAGCGTCAGGGCCTGCGGGAACAGGCCGTTTTCCAGCGCGATACCCGTGATGATGTCGTCCATCTGCCGGGTTTCCAGGTCGCCCTTGTAGTATTTCTCGCTGGCGGTGTTGAGCGCCGCCTGATTCTGCGCGATAATCTCGTCGATCGTCGCCAGCGTGGCGATCTGCATTTGATATTCCTGCTGCTTCCGCTCTGCGGTGTCATATTCGTCCTGCAGGATTTCGCGCCTCGTGATAGCGGGACGGATCATATACAGTCCGAAAATGGCGAGGATCGCCACGCACGCCACCAGACGGAGCAGCCGTTTGTCGCGTTCGGTCACAATGATGTTCATTGTGCCCCCTCCTCTCCCTGCAAAATGCAGTTCAGGCTGAGAACGTACACGCCCTCGTCATATGCATAGCCGGTGTAGTCCACCTTGCGGAACAGCCCGGTCTTTTGCAGCGCGAGGACATAGCTCGGGATGTCGATGACATTGCTGCTCTGTGCATCAAACTGCAAAGCGCCGGTGGTCGCATCCCAGCCGGTCAGCACCATGCTCACCTGTTCGCCGCCTGCCGCGCTGATCTTTGCCATCAGGGCGCTGTCCACGGTCGGATAGGTCGCCAGTGCATCCGTCAGGTTCTGCACCTGCTGGAGGCTCTGCACCAGACGGTCGTTCTCCTGCTGCTTTGCGATCGCCTCGTTATACTGCTCGATCACGGTGGGGTCATTCAGCCAGTTGCTGATGTCGTCCGTCTTGTCCAGCAGGATCGTGTTCAGGCGCAGCAGCACGCTCCAGACCAGAATGCACAGCACGAGCACCGCCGCGATGGGCGTGTAGAAGTTATGCAGCAGGTCGTTCCGCCCTTTTTTATCGCGGGACAACCGGCGGTAGCTGCGGAGCAGGTCGAGCTCCTTCTTGGAACGGCTCACGGTCTATCCCCTCCTTATCGTAACAAAAATTCGGCGCAGCCCAGCCATTCGCTCAGCCGTTCGCCGTCCGGCAGTGCCCGGAACGCGCGGCATTCGGGCAGGCGGCCGACCTCGAGGCCCAGCCCGCGGATGCCCGCAAGGCACACCTCGAAATCATCGTCCGAGCAGCCCGCATAGTACACATCGGTCAGCGTGCCGCCCGCGCGGCTTGCCGTGTGGAACTGCATGGTGCCGGAAACGTTTCTCGTCATCTCGGTGCCGAAATCCACCGTGCCGGGCTCGCTGAAGATACGGCTGCGGCTCGCATAGCGGTATCCGCCGTTCTCGACCAGCATAGAGAGCACGCTGCTGCCCTCGAAGCACAGCCAGATGCAGGTTTTCTCTTTCATGGACTGCATGGCATCGAGCAGCTTGATGCGGCCCGCCATCGACACGGTAACGCTCTGCAAACGCAGGCCGAGCCGTCCGAACATCGTGAGGTACTGCTCCATGACCTCCTTGCGGCAGCCAGCGCAGAACAGCTGCTGACGGCCCTCGGCATCCACGCCGATGGGCAGATAATCCGCCGCAACGAGCTGGTCCTCGCGCGGGCGCATCTCGTGCCGCACGAGCTCCTCGAGCTTGTTCTCCGGCAGCTTGGGCGCGGCAACGGTCTTAGTCGAAACCGCCTCGTCCGGCAGCACGAGCGTGATGCCGCGCGTGGGCAGCCTGTGCTCATTCCACAGGGCATTTATCGCCTTTTCCCAGTTCTCCATGCCGCCGCCGTGCGCGGAGGCGCGGTAAAGCGCCTGCACCGAGGGCTTCGCGCCGGGCTTGCCGACTGCGGCGAGCACCTGCTCCTCCTGAAGCGCTAAAATGGTCGTATTCATTCTTATTTCTCCCCTTTAAGCGAGGTTTACATATTCGCCGAACCCTCGATCGCGCTGTACGAGCCGATGATCGGCGACATGACCGCGATAACGATAAAGCCGACCACAAATGCCATCAGCACGATGAGCATCGGCTCGAGGATCGTCATCATGCGCTTGCTGGCCTGCTGGGCATCGTACTCCATCGAGTCCGCGATGGAATCCAGCATGGAATCCAGCCGGCCGGTTTCCTCGCCGATGGCAATGCTGCTGCACAGCTTGCGCTGGAAGCCGTCTACCTGCTCGAGTGCAGCGGACAGGCTCACGCCCGAGCGCACCTGCACGAGAATCCCGTCGAACTGCGAGGTGATGTAGCTGTTGTCGATGGTATCGCGGGCGGTCTGGAGCGCCGTGACGATGGGCAGGCCGCTGGAATACAGGCTGCTGATCGTCCGCGCGAAGCGGGCGGTGCAGATGACCTGATTGAGCTTGCCGAACACCGGAATGGTCAGCTTTTTCTTATCCAGCCACAGGCGGGCATCCGGAATACGCAGGATGGTGCGTAAGATCGCCACGAATACCGCCACATACAGCACCATGAGGTACCATTTGTGTACCATAAAGTCGGAAAACGCCATCAGCATGAGCGTTACGCCGGGCAGCTCATCCATGGTGGAGAACAGGTCGCTGAACTGCGGCAGCACGAACGTTACGATAACGATAACGACCGCCACCGCGAGGATGGCGAGTATCATCGGGTACATGAGCGCGGACTTGACCTGCTGGTTCATCTGGTGCGCCTTTTCGTAGTGGGTCGCCAGACGTTCCGTGACCTGATCGAGCTTGCCGCTGCCCTCACCCGCGCGGATCATGCCGAGCATGAGCGACGGGAACACGCCCTGCGCCTCGAGTGCGGCGGACAGGCTCGCGCCCTTGCGGACCTCGGCGAGCACATTGCCGTAAATGCGGCGCAGATTGCCGTTCAGGCCCTCATCCTGCGAGATGATGGTGAGTGCGCGCACAAGGCTGACACCGGCGGCCAGCAGCGTAGAGAGCTGACGGCACAGCTCGGAGAGCTCCTGCGGCTTTATCATGCGCTTTTTCGCCGCGCCGCCCTGCCGGGAGGCATTCTGCAAATACAGACCCTGCGAGAGCAGCTGGGTGTATAACGAGTCATAGTCCACAGCCTCCATCGTGCCGCGGACTACCTTGCCCTCTATATTCTTCGCGGTGTAGCGAAACATGGCTGTTGCGGTACCGGGCCGGACGATCTCCGGGCCGCGGCGGTTGCTCTGTTCCGGCAAGACGGAACCTCCTCTCCGTTATAACAATCCCATATACCAATCTGCGATGCTGTCACCGAAAAACAGCGCGAGCGCGATGCCGATGCACAAAAACGGTCCGAACGCGAACTGGCTCTTTCGGTTTGCCTTTTTCAGCGCGAGCAGCAGCGCGCCGAAGCCGCCGCCGAGCAAAATCCCGATGAAACCGGCGACGATGGTGGCCTTGAAGCCGAGGAAAAAACCTGCACCGGCCATCAATTTGATGTCGCCGCCGCCGAAGCCGCCGGGCACGATGAGCGCGAGCAGCAGCATCGGCAGGCTGATGATGAGCAGGCCGAAAATGCGGCTTTTGAGCCCGGTTTCGGGGAAAACGGCCAGCCCGAGCACGCCGCAGGCAAACAGCAGCGCCGGAAACCGGTCGTAGATCTCAAGGGTGTCCATATCCATCAGCGCGACGACCGCGAGGATGCCCAGCACGGCAAATGCCAGCGCGGCCTGCACGCTCTCGCCGCCGAAACGGGCGGCACTGAGGCACGCGCACGCGCCGCCGAGCACCTCCACCCAGAAGTCGCGGGCGGGTATCTTAGAGCCGCAGCCGCGGCATTTTCCCTTTTGCACGAGGTAGCTCACGCACGGGACCAGCTCCGCCGCCGTCAGCGTGCGCCCGCACGCAGGACAATGGCTGCGCCCTTTTACCACGCTCTCACGGCGCGGCAGGCGCCACACGACCACCTCGAGAAAGCTGAAAATACACGCGCCCAATGCAAATCGCAGTATCCACAATATGGCGCAGGCGATGTATAACATAGTTTCCTCCTTGGGTGGTGCGGGATACGTTTATCAAATCCTGTAAGCCATGCAGACCGCATGGCAGGTCAGAACCTCTTACACGCATAAGGGGCTCTGACCTGCCATACCGCGCAAGCCGCACGCACGCACCGTTTTGCGCTACGGCTCTGCTGCGGCATGGATCAGGTTAACACCGACGGACACTTCCCAAGTGACCGGATCGGCGGTGTACATTACGGTGAAATCACCCTCGGTGTACATCATTTTCAGCACGGTATAGCCGTCCTCGGCCATACGCAGCACCTCAAAATCACCGGGGACCTTACAGGCTGTCAGCACATCGGCGTAGACCGCCTTTGTGACCCCGCCCTCCTGGGCAGGGTCAGCGAAAGGCCGGTTTTCGCCGTAGGCCTCAATCGAGGCAGCGTAGAGCGCCATACGCACCGTTTTGGCATTGCCAAGCGCCACATGGGCATCCGCCCGATAGAGCAGACCCAGTACGCTGCCGCAGAGGGCAACAACAGCAAGTAAGATCACACAGGCCACCGTCAGCCACCAGCTCACCGCGCCGTATTTTATCGGCGCAGTCGGTCCGTGGCGTTCGGTGCGGTTAGGCATTACTCCGCAACGACATAGCTGCCCTGATCGGTATCAGAAGCCGTGAAGGTGCATTTCTTGCCGTTGTTGGTATATTCTACCTTCGTAATCTTATTCGGGACATTGCCAATCGTACCTACGGTTACATTGCCAATCGTACCCTTTACCTCTGCCAGCTTAGCAACATCAGCAATTTTTACAGTATCAGTAGTAGCACTGCCTACGGTAAGAGTAGCACCAACATCCTTCGTGCCATATGCTTCGTCAACCAAAGTCTGAGCAGCCATTACTACCTGACGAGTTTCAGCAATAATCTGCTTCTGCTTCGCCTTGTCGATATAACCAGTCAGAGCCGGAATCAGCAGAGCTGCCAGAATTGCGAGGATAACCAGTACAACGATCAGCTCTACCAGGGTAAAGCCGCCCTTTTTGCTGCGGCGCTTCTGCTGCAGCTCGATCATTTTCTCGAACATAATCTTGTTCCTCCATGTTCATTTTGTTTATATTCTTGTAAATCCGCGACGGTGCTCCGCGGTATTACACAGGGTTAATTTTATCCGTCCGCCGTATTTTTCTGACGGGCGGTGTGGGTTGTGGTGTTCAGCACGGGCTTATACCGCAGGTCTATCACCTGCGAATCCGTGAACAGCGCCGTGCGCGTGCCGTCTTTCTCCCGGCAGATGGTGACGGTGGCCGTCACATAGCTGCCGTCCGAGGCTATCTCGAACGAGGTTTCCGCCCGAAAGCCCATATAGAAGCCCTCGGTGTATACCTTTGCTACGCCGCGTGAAATGGCTTTGCCGTCCGCATCGGCGTAGTAGTAGCCGTCGGTTTCCTGCTTGTAGTAGCGCTCGACCAGAAAGCCGGGGTCTATCTTTTCGGAAACCGAGCCCGTGCCGCTGCCGGCCTTGACCGTGGTTTCCGGACAGCCGTCCGCGCCGAGCAGCACATACATATCGCGCTCGTTACGGAACTCGATGACTGCGCCGGTCGAATCGCCGGTGCTCGTCAGCACGGAACCGATGTTCGGATAGCATTTGATAGAGCCGACTGCGGTTTCCACCTCGCTGCGTATGGTTTCGAGCAGGTTGTCCGCGATGAGCTCGGCGCTGTTCAGCTCCTGCGTGCGGCGCGTGACCTCCGCCGCAGGCCGCATGGAGGCACTGAATATGCCGATAACGACACACAGCAGGCCCGCGCCGACCACCATTTCGATCAGCGTCATGCCCCGCCTCTCGCGGAGCACGGAGAACAGTCGTTTCATGGCGTGTCGGCCTCCTTTGCGGCGAAACGGTAGAAGGTTACACGTTTGCCATCATCGGCAGCAGCCTCGACCGTCTGTTTTTTCACCGTTACACGGAAAGCGTCTTGTGTGCTCTCGGCGCCGCTCTCAGGCAGTATTTGGTGGAATCCGATCGTCTGGGTATCCTCTCCCGCGGCGGTCTGTTCGCGCACGCTGCGCTGGAGCTCGGCTGCATCCTTTCGGAGCTCTTCTGCTTTGCGCTGGGCGTTCGCAGAAAAACCTACCGCACCATTCAGTGCGCCCAGCAGCATCATAAATACTACCGTAGATACCAGAATCTCCACCATAGATTCCCCTCGGCGGTCGCGCAGCACTCGAAAGAGTTTATTCACCGGCTGCACCTCCCTCTACCTTGGGGTTTGGTTCGTATATTTTGCGGGTAATGTGGTTTTCGTCATAGCTGTAATGGATTTTTACAACTTCTTCCCGGCCTGTTTCTTTATCACGGGCCGGTGTAAGCGCATCTGTACCATTATCGCTTCGGCAAAACTTGCCGTTTACCCAGTACACACGGACGTTCTGCTCCTTCTCGCCGTTCCAGATGTAAACCGGTTCAAACGTATCACACCGCTTGTATTGCGTGGTGTAGTCGAAACGGTCAGCTCCGGTTTCATCTGTCACGCAAACCGAAAGATCATATCGGTAAAACGTCTTTTTTTCGGCCGATTCTGTCTTGCTGTCGCGTTCGTCATACGAAAAATCGTCCTCGAAGTTTGCGGGATCGTTTAGTTCATCCGTGTTTTTCGTCTTGCGGAGAGCTACGGTCAGTTTTCCGTAATTCTCCACCTCGTCCGTGGTGTAATAATATGTGGTGTCCGACACATCCGGGTCATATTCCGGAATGCCGGAATCATCCAGAATGCTATTGACAAAATGATAGAACGTGCCGTTCAGCGCATCGCTGTCCGTGTCATACGCGAGCAGTTCGCTTTGCAATACCTCCGAAAAGGACTGCGCCAGCTGGTAGCTGCGTTCCCGGCCGATCTTGCGGTTTGCCCGCGAGAGCAGCATGGACGAGGAGTAGACGATGCTGAGCGATAAGCCTATCAGGACGGCGACAGCACACAGCGCCACGATCAGTGAAACACCGCTCCGGCTGTGCCGGTGCAGGGTGTTCCAGCCCTGCCGTATCCGCTTCATGGCTGCCGCCCTCCTTTCCTTGATCAACTGAATGTACGCTCCACGGCATCAGAATCGGTGTAGCGATCTGTGCTGTTGTTCAGCGCGGTGATCGATACCTTGGTAATCTGCACACCGTTCGTTACCTGCAATGTCTGGCCGTCGCGTGTTGTCAGGGAGTCCACATTCGGCAGGCACAGCGTAAACGTGTCGCCGCTTACGCGGAACAGCGTATCCAGCGTGTAGCTGTAATAGCGCGTGCCGTTCGCGGTGGTGTAGCTGCCCTTTGCCATACTTCCCTGCTTAACAGTATACCAGTCAGATTCTTCCGATACAACCGTTATTTTACCATTTGCTTTGATTTCCGTCGAATTCCCATCGGTATTGACGATAATGGTCGTTACAGTCGGGCTGCTGCCGGTGGAATCTGTCAGTTCGATACGGTATCGGTTCGCATTTTCAACCCTGTTCCAAGACAGACCAGTCTGCTGGGCAGTCCAGTTCTGCTTTTCAGCCAGACCGTTCGCAATGATGCTGTGGTTGATCTCAATGGTCTGCATGATGCTGTTCAGCGAAGCCATCGGCATATCCAGCTTGACGCGCGGCAGCGTTGTCGGCCTGCTCGATACCCATGCCGAGCTTACCTGTCCGGCGGATTGCGAGATACGGGCCTCGAATGTTACCTTGCAGCCTGCGTATTTGGTGCTCAGCTCGGTCAGGTCGCAGATGTAGCTGCTGCCGCTCTCGGCCATCGCCAGAACACTGCCGTTTTCGGGGTAATCGATCTTTTTGCCGTCCGCAGCGATGATAGTCGCTTTCAGCAGATATGTGCTGCCGCCGGGCGGCACGCTGTTCGTGCCGGTTTTCGGCGTAACGGTGACAGTCAGGCCGCCGTTTGCAAAATCGGAGGCCGAAACGGTCGTTTCCGTGCCGTTCCAGTTGTACTTCCAGTTGATCTGCGGCTCGTTGATACGGGTCGGCACGGTCATCGTGTAGCTGATGCCGTTCGGGCTGTTCGCGTAGCCGCTGCTATCGGCGGCCTCCGCCACCAGATAGATGGTGACGGTCTGACCGGCGTAAGGCTCCAGATCGCGCTCCACTGTGTAGTGGCTCGTGCCGGTGTCCGCCTCGACCGGGTCACCCAGCGGTACGGCGGTGCCATTCTGCGGCTGAATGTAAATGCGGTACTGGCCGCAGCCCGTCTGGTCGCTGATGGCGCTCCAGCCGATGGTGTAGACCAGCTCATTGGTGTCCGTGTTGGTCACAGACGGCTGTCCGGGTCGCTCGAGGCGCTGCTGAACGTCATAGGTTCCCTTTTCGCTCAGGCCGACCTGTCCGGTGTCCTTTGCGCCGACACGGGTGACAACCAGCTCCACTTGCGTATAGCGCCAGTCGTCCGCGTTGATGATGAACGAGGTGTCCGTGTCATCCTTGTAGTCCTCGGCGGTCGGGATGCCGATGCGCTGCTCCGTCACCTTTCCGTCACTATCCGTTTTCTTGACGATACCTGTCAGCTTGACCGTGTACCGTGCTCCACTCTCATTCGGCTGTGTCCACGAGAATTTGTAGCTCATGCTGCCGTTTTCAACAAGCTTCACCGGTTCATCGAGTTTCGGCGCTGCCAGCGGCTTGATATTGAGGTTAGCCGTTTTAATATAGCCGCCAAAGTGATTTTCCTGTTTTACAACAAAGCTGTAAACCGTCTTATCATGCGGCTTGCCGTCCGCATCATAGGTGCGGTATGTCAGTGCTGCCTCTGCATGATAATTGTTGTCCGGGTATACCGCCATTTCCGTATCGCCGTAGGTGTATACCGGGCCGAGGCCGGATGCTGCATACCATGCACGCACTCTGCGGTTGGTGACATCACCTGCAAAATACTGCTCCGGCAGATTGGTAAAGTTTGCCGCCGCCGCATTGCCAGCCGCCGTCAGCACATCCGCATAGGTAAAGACGATCTCCTTGCCGTTTTCATCGCCGATCACCTCAATGCGATAGATCGGCGGCGTATCCATGGTGGATTCGTTTACCGTCAGCGATGCCGTAATGGTAAAATCGTCCACTGTGCTGCCGGAATACGAAATATCAAGGCTCTTGATTTTGCCGTCCGGTGTATACGGACTGCTCGGCGTATCGGTCGGAATGGTCTGCGTTACCGCTGCCGGCTGGATGCCGCCTGTTTCTTCTGCCGTTGCCGTTACGATCAGTTCCTTAATGTTTTCGCCGTTCATAAGCTCGGTCGGCTTGCTGCTGTTGAGCACTTTCGTCTGGCTTCCCAGCTTGAGCGTTACTTTCCAGTTGTTGAACGCCGCATATGCATCATAATTGTTCAGAGAGGCTTTGTATCGAGCCGCCGTGCCGCCTTCCGTCTGTACCCAGTACAGGCGCAGGCTTACATCCGGCTGCGGCAGTACCGCAACGTTGTTTGTGGATGCCAAAACCTCATCAGACGGTGCGGTGTCCTCGAACAGGCTTACCGCACGCACCTTGAGCGTGACCGTCATGCCCGCCATGCCGGCCGCAAGGCTCTCCGGCAGCTGGAATGTGCCGGTGGTGATGCCGGAGCCGTAGGTGTTATTGCCCATGGTAAGCGTGGTGTTCCACTGGCCCTGTCCCTTTTGATTCGGGATGAAGCGCAGATTAGACATTACTTCCTTGCCATCAACGAGCACTGTACCCTCGTAGTACAGAGGACGGTCCGTATCCTCGATGGATACATCGAAACTGCCGTCTGTCTGCTGTTTCAAATCGACCGTGAACGAGGTATCCAGCTTTTTGTCGGTTTGGCCGTGCTCCATGGTGCGATAGTTCTCTCGAACATACTCATCAAACAGCTTTTGCTCTGTGTTGAACACCGTATTCTTTCGATACAGCAGCGGGCACAGCCACGAAGCACCGTGTCCATTCGTCTGTGCAATCTCTCTATATGTTGGTGTATCCGGCATGGTGAACAAAATCCGTCCCGTAATTTGGTCAGAACCATTGATATTAGTACGGATAATGCCATGCTCATCGATCGTAGAGTTTGCCGCTGTTACATTGTAATACATCCGGTTGTCTGTATAGTCGATCACGCCAAGCTGCGGACCGGCAATGGCGGCAAAGCTCTTATTCGCCCATTTTCCGTCACTGCCTGCCCAGTATCCATAGGCAACCATGCGGGAAAATCCCTTTCGTGATTCATTGCGCGTATTGCTGCTGCCAAAGGCGTATCCGTCAGTGTTCGTCAAGCCCCATGTATCAAAGAAATAATAATTGTTTCCCACCTTATCACCGCTCAGGGAGCTGCTCAGGCTGGCGTTATTCAGCGATACGATGCCTGTACTGGTACCCGCACCCGAACCGATGACCGAGTAACAGTTCTGGATATAAGTATTATCCTGCGCCACAGTGCCGTCTTTATACCGGTCGCCAAAGATGCCGGCAATATAATTATTGCCGCCGACCAGTGTTTCCGCATAGTTGCGGCAGCGGTCGATATTCAGCACGATATTTGCGGTCGAAGTGCCGATCGGACCGCCGTTCACGCTGCTTGCCGTATCTGTTGAGAAGTAACCCACGATACCGGAGGCCATGGAGGATGAATAGATCTTAACGCCCGGCGCATTGACACAATCCGAAACGTTAATGGTGAACTTCTGTGCAGCCTTTATATCATTCGTCGCATAAACCGTAACGTTGCCAAGGATGCCCGCACTGTCGTTCGCGCAGTCCTTGACCTTCCTGCTGTTCTCCCAATGATAATAGCTTGCACCATCCCGGCCAAAAACGCTGCCGTGATTCTGACAGCTGATGATATTGAAATCCTGACCGGAGGCCGCATGATACAGCTGTGCCACGATACCACCGGATGCACCGACCCAGCCGGTTTCATACGTCGTCTGCAAATTGCCGTAATTGTAGCAATTCTCAACCGTGCCGCCGTTATTCGTCCACTGGCCGACAATGCCGCCCGAGTAGTGCGACAGATAGCCGTAAACCGTACCATAATTGATGCAATTCTCGATCGTCCAGTCGCTTGTGGTCTTGTTGGACTGCGTGCCGATGATACCGCCCGCAAAGCGGCTGGTATTCTGTTTTGTCAGCTGTCTGCCGACAAACGCGCGGTTGAGCAGGAACGACAGGTCCTTTTCGCTCTCGTTCATGCCGACGATGCCGCCCGTGCCGACACTGATGCTGTCCGACTTATTGACCAGCAGCCAGCTGCCGCTGACACAGCGGCTCAATTCGCCGGTGGGCGCGTTGTAGCCCGCCACACCGCCGAGGTTGCCGTTGCTCGATACGATGATCTGCATGGTGCGGCCGTCCTTCAGCGCCTTGCCGCCGTTGCCGTTGAACCTCATGTTCTCGACCTGCGCGTCTTGCCATGCCACCCAAGTGGTGTCCGCAGAAAGGCTCTGCGCCTTGGCATTCGCCAGCAGCTCGCTCACCTTGGTGACGTTTTTCATCAGGGTTTCGGTGCTCTTGTCGCCGGACTGCGTGATGGTGCCCTTATTGTAGCCCGTCACGCCGCCGACCATGCCGCTGCCGACGGTTATCAAGCTGCTGCTCGTGTTATCGATGTAGCACTGCTCGATCTCGCCGGTCTGCTCGTTTTTGCCCGCAATGCCGCCGATATGCGACGACAGGCGTTCCTTTTCCTCCGCCGAGCTGGTGGAAGTCGCAGTATACACGCCCGCAGCCGTTATGGTCAGCGCGGAAACAGAGCTGTTCTTCAGCTCGCCGCGGTTCAGACCGACAATGCCGCCGTAGCAGTTGCCGACAGTGCTCTTGCCCTCGCTGATGGTGCCGGTGTAGCGGCACGCGAGCACCTGTGCCGCCGCTGTGGTGACATTTTCGTCCTCCGCGGCTGCTGCGGCGCAGTTTTCGCCGACTACACCGCCGAGATACTTGTATTTGCTGAATTTCGTAAACTCTGCGCTGACGTTCACGTTCTTGACCGTGCCGCCCGCGCTGTTGCGGCCGACCGCACCGCCGATGGTGAGCGCATTCGCAGAAACATCGTACTCCGGCTGACCGCTGAGCGTGGTATCCGAAACCGTGCCATAGTTGTCACCGACCACCGCGCCCACAATGGATGCACCGCCCGAGATCGTGATATTGCTGCCGAGCGCGCTGCCGCTGACCGTGCTGCCTGCATGGTTCACCGCACAGATCGCGCCTGCCGCCTCCACGCTGCGGGAGATGATACCGGTCTTGTCACTGTCATTGCCGACGGTACACTCGTTCACTGTGCCGTAGTTCTCGCTGACAACGCCGCCTGCGTAGCCGTCGTTGCTGGTAACGGTGCCCAGACCGATGCAGTTCTGCACCACATTGGCGCCGTTCGCCGCAGCGGCGGTTTCCTTGGTGCCGTTGATAGCCACGATGCCGCCCGCAGCGCCCTTGTTTGCCGTTACCTGTCCGATATTCTTCGCATAGGACAGAATGGTGGTCGCGCCGGTGCCCTCCTGTGCGCCGACGATGCCGCCTGCGCCGCCGTTGGAGGCGCGGACCTGTGCCGCGCTGGTGAGCAGGCTGATGCTCGTGCCGCCGAGCTGACCGCGGTTGATGCCGACGATGCCGCCGACCTTGGTATCACCCTGTACGGTCAGCTTGCTGTCCGCCGCGATGACCTCGCCCGCCGCGCCGCCGGAAGCCTCCAGCTGGCCGGTCGCGGTGTTCACGCCGATCACGCCGCCGACACCGCTGCCGCTGCCGTTGACACGGCGCTTTCCTGCCGGTGTGCTCGAAAGCGTGATCGCACCGCCGTTCTCGCCCGCGATGCCGCCCACGCGGCTTGCGCCGCTGACGTTCGCGCTGCTCCGGTTATCCTTTACTGTGCCGCCGATGGTCTTGCTGCCATTGGAATAGCCGATGTTGCAGCCGACAATACCGCCGACTGTGTCCTTACCGGTAACGGTAATGTCTTTCGCGGTGACACAGCCCGTGATGGTGCCTGCCTCGTAGTTCAGCGTGCCGTAGGTCTTGCTGACCGCCTTGCCGACGTTCAGACCCGCAATGCCGCCGATGCAGTCCTGCGTTGCGCTGCCCATACTGCCGGACAGCGTGCAGCCCGTGACAAGACCCTCATTCAGACCGACCACGCCGCCCATCGCATCCAGACCGTTCATCGTGCCGGTGTTGCCGCAGTGGTCGATAACATGGTTCTCACCGTTCACGCCGACCACACCGCCGATGATGGAAACGCACATGGTCGAGCCCGCGAGCTCGGTATGGAGCGCCTTTGCGGCCTCTGCATAGCCCTGTGCGGACAGATAGGTTTCCATATTCACGCCGCTCGAAAGGCTGCTCGTCAGGGTCGGACGCTCAAAGCCGCCCGCATTCAGGCAGTCCTTAACATACATCTTAGTCCGGGATTCACAGTAGCCCACAATGCCGCCCGCATACGCATATGCGCGGATGGTCATGTTGTTGGAGGCGGTTTTCAGGCTGCTGTTGTCCTTTGCCGTGATGGTGATGGTGTGGTTATTCAGCGATGTCGCTGCCGCACCCGGCACATTGCCTTCCCGAATACCCGGCAGCAGTGTGCCATCGCTGAGTGCCTCCTGAAATTGCTTGCCGCCGAGGTTTTCCGCCGTGTAGGTGCGCTGGTAGCCGATCAGGCCGCCGCAGTATGCCTCGGCGGTGATGGTGCCCAGACTGTTGTTGACCGTCAGGCCGTTCACCGTAATATCCGCAGTCGGATTGACCACGTTCGCGCCGATAGCGCCGCCGACATAATACCGGCCCTGTACGCTGCTCGGCTGGATGGTGAGTGTCTGCTCCAGCAGCTCGGTCGAGGCGTTCAGGCCGACCAGACCGCCCGCACAATCGCCGGTGGCGCGCACACGGCCGCCGATGAGCTTGTAAGCGACGTTGATCGTTCCTTTTTCGTCGTTGAAGCCGATCACGCCGCCGACGTAGTCTTTGCCGACAACGATTCCGGCCACGCTTCGCGTGCTGATCGCTGCCTTGTCGTCAAACTTGATAACGCCGCTGTTGTAGCCGGTCAGACCGCCCGCAAAGCTGCCGGTCGCGCCCCATCCGGTTACAAGATCGTAGATTTTGTTGTGCGTATCCGAAACATAGCTTGCACAGTTCAGGATAGTCGGGCTGTCCGTGCTGTCCGACATATTCGCGCCGCAGATACCGCCGATATAGCTGCCATAACCCGCAACAACGCCGGTATTGACACAGTTTTCGATGATGGAATTTCCCTGATTGATGCCGACGATGCCGCCGACATAGGATCTGCCGACAACATAGCTGGCGTTGGTGGTGACTTTCGTGCTGGAGCCCGAGCCCGTGTGGAACACCTGCTGCGAGGTCGTGCTCGTGCCGCCGACAATGCCGCCGACGTAATTGCCGCCGAGCACATAGCCGTTGGCTTTGGTGGAGCAGTTGTACATGACCGCACCGTCACTGTAACCCATGATGCCGCCGACATACCAGCCGCGCAGCTTGGACTCGTCCGAGGCCTTGTACTGATAGCCGTTCGCATAGCCCGCACGGCTGGTGCAGCTGCCGAACGAGGTCTTATACGCATAACCGACGATGCCGCCGATGTACTTGCCCTGTGCCCCATTTCCGACATCATTTTCGACATCCGCGCTGCTGAGGACAAGGCCCTCGTTGGTGCAGTTGCTGATGTCCTGACCGGTCGCATTGCCGGATGCATTGCCGGATGCATCGTCACGGATGCCCGCATAGCCGACAACGCCGCCGACCGTGCGGTTGCCCGTCACATCCGCCTCGTTTTGCAGCTTGGCGGGATAGCTTCCGTTGATGATTAGCTTGCCGACGATGCCGCCGATGCCGCGCGTCTTGCTGCTGCTCGGCAGTACACCAATAACGCTGCCCGAGGTGCCGAGATTATTGATTTTGCTGTTGCCGTCTGCCGGTTCGGCCACGCCGACAAAGCCGCCGATGCCCTGTGCATTCGTGCTGCCCGACAGATTAACATCGACCGCCGCGCCCGTGACTTCGCTGTCTTTCAGACTGCCGCTGCTGAAGCCGCAGACTGCGCCCACGCCCTCGAGGGAATCCGAAGTGACCTTGACCGATGGATTTGCGAGCTTGAGATTGATGATGCTGCCCTCATTGCGCTGGAACAGGCCGAGGTATTCGCTGCCGTCGGCAACCGAATCCTCATCCAGCTTCAGGTTGCTGATGGTGTTGCCGCCGGTGAGAACGCTGACGATGCGGTTCAGCAGACCGCTGTTGCCGTCCAAAGACTGCTTGCTGCTCAGCTTGGGGATGCTCGGGAACGCGGTTTCGCTGCCGCGCAGCCACGGCAGTGTGCCGTGGTCGCCCGTCTGGTAGACGCGCACGCTGTCGCTGTTCCAGTCGAGCGCGTGGGCCGTAACGGCAAACGTGCGGGTTTCGTTTTCATCCATATAACGGATGTTGGACAGATGGCGGAACGCCGCCACCTCGCAGGAGGTGCTGTTCGTGCCGTCGCCGAACATCGAGTTAGCCGTGTTTGAGGTTACGACCGTGCTCGGCTGGTATTCATCACCGGGATTGAGCTGATCCTCGTTCGGGAACGCCTGAATGGTAGCATAAATGGTCAGCGGCTTCTCCAGAGCGCCGCCGAAGCGCGTGATGCTGGTGCTGCTTGCTTTTTTTGCCGTTTCGTTGCTCTTCAGCTCTTTCTGGAGTGCGGCGTTCATCATCGCATCCAGCGTGAGTGAAAAACGCTTGTTGGTCTGATCGTATTCCAGCGGGAACGTGTAGTTCACATTGGTGCTGTCGCCGACACGCACCGGCAGGCTCATGGTCGAGCCGTTCAGTTCGATGGGCTTGAACTCCATCGACAGCAGCTGTTGCTTGTTCTCGTTGTTGTAGAAGCAGATCTGGTAGCGGACATCCTTGTCCGAGCTCTTGGAGTTGCTCGACCAGTTGAGCGACAGCGTTTCGCTGTTGACAAGGTTGATGGAGGTAATCTTGAGCTTGGTCATATCCAGATTGACGACATTGGTCACGTCATCGACCGAATAATAGCCCAGACGTTCCGCGCGGCGAGTATCGTAGTCGCGCCGGTCCATATCCAGCCATGTGCCGGAGGCTGCGGCGGGCTTGCTGGCGGTGTTGGATTCATAATACAGGCCATCACACGCCGTGCCGTAGAAAACAGAGTACACCTGACCGCTCGTTACATCAATTTCGATGCAGATTGCGGCGTTCAGCACACTTTTATCGTAGGTATCATTCTCGAGCAGCTCGGCCACGAGCGCAGCATCGCCGTCAAGATCACCTGCGGCATACTCGCCCTTTTCCAGACGGATGCCGTAGATACGGCCGAATCGGTCGTTATCCGTATCATACCGCCGGTCGAGCGTGCCCTCGCGCTTGACCTTGCGGCTGAACGTTTCCCACTCGCCGCCGGTGCGATAGTACGTCAGCGAAGACTCCGCCGACAGATACATGGTCTTGGCATAGGATTCGTTCTTACGGAACTGCGAAAGATGGATATAGCCGGTCAGATTCGGCACAGCAATGGCAAAAAGAATGCCCATAATGACCAGCGTTACGATCAGCTCCACCATCGTGAAACCGCCTTTTTTACGCTCTGTGCGCTGCTGTGTCATCGCTGCTGCCTCCTTTCTGCTCGCCTGACTTGCAAATGGACACACTGCCCAGTTTTTTCATGGTAACATTTTAGCAAATTCCACGTTTTCTGTCAAGTATCGACCGCGTTTTCCCGAGATTACTCGACATTTCCGTCACTTTTTGTCATTTTTTCTATCCTGCACCCGCAGATAAAAAAAGCAGAGCCGCCGAAAAAACCTCGGCAGCCCTGCTGCAAATCTTTATAAATCCTTTATCAGAGGAAGATGTACTTGAGTACGAACAGCACTGCCAGAACGTACATCAGCGGAGCGATCTTCTTGCTCTTGCCTGCTGCAACATTCAGCAGAACATAGGAGATAACGCCCAGCGAGATGCCCTCGGAGATGCTGTAAAACAGCGGCATTGCGATGATAGCGAGGTAAGCCGGGATGGACTCGGTCAGGTTGTCCAGCTCGAAGCTGATCTCGGTTACGGTGCCTACCATCAGGAAGCCGACCATGATGAGCGCCGGAGCCGTCGCAAAGGACGGGATGGCGGTGAAGATCGGTGCGAACAGCGTGGAAACGAGGAACAGGATGCCGGTTACCAGCGCGGTCAGGCCGGTGCGGCCGCCGACTGCTACGCCGGATGCGGACTCAACAAAGGTGGTGGTGGTGGAAGTACCCAGGATTGCACCTGCGGAGGTCGCGATGGAGTCCGCCATCAGCGCGGGCTTGATGCCGGGCAGCTTGCCGTCCTTGTCGAGCATCTTCGCCTTGGTGGCAACGCCGATCAGCGTGCCGAGGGTATCGAAAATGTCAACGAACAGGAACGAGAAGATGACAACGATAAAGTTTACGATGCCGACTGCGCTGAAATCCACGTTGAAGCACTGGCCGAAGGTCAGGCTCAGCTTGGAGAAGTCGGTCATGCCCCAGCTCGGGAACAGGGAGTAGAAGCCTGCATCCGGCGTCGGGACGTAAATACCGGTTACCTGACAGATCATGCCGAGGACCCAGGTCAGCAGGATGCCGTACAGGATGGCGCCCTTCAGCTTGCGGGTGTAGAACACCGCCGTGAAGAACAGGCCGATCAGAGTCAGCAGCGCGCAGATACCGGCGGTGTGGAAGTTCTCCGGGAAGCTGATGATGCCGACCAGCGTTGCAGAGTCCACGCACAGGCCGGAGTTCTGCAGGCCGATAAAGGCGATGAACAGGCCGATGCCGACCGAAACGCCCTTTTTGAGCGTCAGCGGGATGGCATTGAAGATGGCCTCACGGATGTTGGTGAGCGACAGGACAATGAAGATCAGGCCCTCGATGAATACGGCCAGCAGCGCGACCTGCCAGCTGTAACCGTAGCCCGCAACGACCGTGTACGCCATAAAGGCGTTCAGGCCCATGCCCGCAGACAGCGCGAACGGCAGATTTGCCATAAACGCCATGCACAGCGTACCGAGGCAGGAAGCCAGCGCGGTAGCCAGCAGGACTGCGGTGGTATCCATGCCGGTGGAGCCGAGCACGCTCGGGTTAACGGCGAGGATGTACGCCATGGTCATAAAGGTAGTGATACCGGCCATGACTTCGGTCTTGACTGTGGTTTTGTGTTCCGATAGCTTGAATACACGTTCAAACATCGAATAACCCCCTTTTTATTTTAGGCTTTCGCCTTGATTACAGTGAAAGGAACCCCTTATTTCCCCTCATAAGCCACAACGGTTTCCGCCGGGCAGGTCTTGATGCGGTCGCGGCCGTGCAGGCCCTTGAGTTCCAGCAGGCAGACGACCTTGACGACCTTTGCGCCCAGCTGCTCGAGCAGATGGACAGCCGCCTCGAGCGTGCCGCCGGTGGCGATCAGGTCATCGACAACGACGATCTTCATGCCCGGCTTGATGTCGTCACGGTGTACCTCGATGGTTTCCATGCCGTACTCCAGCTCGTAGGACATACGCGAGGTAGCGCGCGGCAGCTTGCCCTGCTTGCGGATCGGGATGAACGCCTTGTGCAGATTGTACGCCATCGGTGCGCCGAACAGGAATCCGCGGGACTCCAGACCGGCAATGGCATCGCACTCCACACCGTCGAGCAGCGCCGTCATTTCGTCTACCGCCAGATGAAATCCGTCCGCATCGCCCAGCACGGTGGTAATATCCCGGAAGATAATGCCCTCCTTCGGGAAATCCGGAATGCTGGTGATATATTGTTCAACCTTGCTCATTGAACCTCAATTGCCTCCTTGTCCCTGCCTGTGCCGCAGAGCTAAATTCTGCTGTTTTTACTATTTAACACGCAAAACAGCGATACAGTTATATATTATCAAATCCCGCCGTTTGTTACAAGAGATTGATTGTACGAAATGCAGAAATTTTAGTATGAATATTCTTACAGTCCTACGAATTTGTATTCTTTCCGCCGAAAAATTTGCAGTTTCCCGGCAAATCGTTGATTTTTCGGCGGTAATATGCTATTCTTTAATCATACAGGATGACAGCCTTTTACGGCTTCTGCCGCTGTGTACTGCGGCATTTTACGAATGGACGGATGATGAATAATGAACAGATACAATCAGGAAGAACCGATACCGCACACACAGGCGGACAAGCCCATCGATGTTTCACAGGAGATCTCCAGCTCGATACAGCAGATGTATCTCGGCATCGCCAAGGTCGATCTGAACACCAACCGCGCCGTTGTGCTGCACAGCATGATACCCAAGGAGGTCGCCGGCGAGTACGACTGGGCGAAATATCTCGAACGCTATGCACAGCACTACATCCAGCCGGCCGACCACAAGCGCGTAATGGATTCCTTCACCACGGAGGCGCTCAAGCGGTATGCCGCAAACGACAAGCGCTTTTTCACCTGCGATCTGTCCTCATTCGAGCTCGATCTGAACGAAAAGCACGTTACCATGATCGCATTCATGCCCGCCGGACAGGACAGCACCGCCTATGTGCTCGTGCGTAATGCGGGCGTTGACTATCTGCTGCGCTCGATCGTCAACCAGTATGTGTACGATACCTGCGATTATTTCATTTATCTGGATGCCAAGCACAACAGCTACAATATGTTGAGCGGACTGGAAACCACGCCTCTGCCGTCCGCGCACTGCGACGATTATCAGGCCGAGATCGTCAAGTATGCCCGCGATTTTGTCGCACCGGAGGATCAGGAGATGGTCATCCGCGAGACGAGCCTGCCGCGTGTCATCGAACAGCTGGAAAAGCACGGCGTGCATTCGTTCACGCTCGGTCTGATCGAGCCCGACCGCGGCTACACCCGCAAACGGCTGGATTATCACTATTACGACCGGGAAAACCAGATGATCCTGCTCTCGCGCACGGACATCACGGATATATACTTAGAAGAGGAAAACAAGCGCAAACAGCTCGAAGCCGCGCTGCTCCGCGCCCAGACCGACCCGCTGACCCGCCTGTGGAATGTTCAGGCGACGATGGATAAGATCAACGAAGCGCTGATGGACAGCGATGCCCGTTACGGCCTGCTGTTCGTCGATCTGGACAACTTCAAGCAGATCAACGACACGCTCGGCCACCCGGTCGGTGATCAGGTGCTCCGCGAGGTTTCGGCGGCGCTCAAGGCCTGTGCCGGTCCGCAGGACATTGTTGGCCGTGTCGGCGGCGACGAATTTGTGTTCTTCTCCCCTGTCCCGCACGGCATCGAGGCGCTCCGCCGCCT
This sequence comes from uncultured Agathobaculum sp., assembly GCA_934504345.1. Taxonomy (GTDB): domain Bacteria; phylum Bacillota; class Clostridia; order Oscillospirales; family Butyricicoccaceae; genus Agathobaculum. The sequence goes on from CAKSVR010000021.1 coordinate 30,967, forward strand.
CGGCGCACAGCTCGGCGCACAGATCCGTTCGGTGACGGCGGGCGGCAAGCCCATTTCGGGCAGCATCGGCATTTCTGCCGCACCCGAGGACGGACGGGATTACTATACGCTCATCCGGCAGGCCGATGCCGGTATGTACCGCGCGAAAAAGTCGGGCAAGGATCGGTTTTGCTTCTGAAAATGCGAAAAGACCGCGTAAGCGGTCTTTTTTTCTGCGGATTTGCTGATTGAAAACCGAGGATGGAAAATGAACGCTGTGTCTGCGTGAATGCCGAGCACGCACTGCATACTGCTTCGGCTCTCTCCACTCTCCACTCCTCACTCTTCACTCTCAACACGGATTCTCCATTTGCTCCCGCATCCACCGCATCAGCATCCCCACAATATAGATCTGCTGCTCCGCCGAAAGCGGCACGCCCTGCGGAATGCCGTGCCACTTCTCCAGACAGCCCCGGCAGCAGCAGGCGGTTGCGTGCTGCGCGATGAACACCGGATGCCCGCGCATCGGCGTCTGCTTGCCGTCATTTTTCGGCTGTGCGGGCGCGAGCCGCTTGGAAACAAAGTCCGCTGCGTGGTCCGCGATGGTGTTCCAGCCTTTTTCCCGAATGTACTGTTTATCCTGTGCCTTTAGGCGAAAGCGGCTGCGAAAGTTCGATTGGGATAGCCGCACGAGCATCTGCACGTAGGTCTGCTGCCGCTGTTTGTCTGTCATTGTGCTCACCTCTCTATATAATATAGTATACTCCCATCGGCTTTTCTCCGCAATTGATACAGAACATTTGTTTTCTTTTCCGGAATATGATATACTATCTCTGCATTTGATTATCCGTATCTTCAAACGAAACGAGGAAACCTATGGAACCGACCAAATTTGACATGAAATACGCCGCTGTCCGGCGTGCTGTGATAGAAAAACGCTTCGAAAAGCTCAATGACAAGCAGCGCGAGGCTGTTTACCAAACCGAGGGCCCGCTGCTCATCCTCGCAGGCGCGGGCAGCGGCAAGACGACCGTGCTCATCAACCGCATCATCAACATCCTGAAGTTCGGCCGCGGCCTGACCGACGAATACGCGCCGGACTGGGCCACCGAGGACGATCTGCTGTTCCTGACCGAATACCTGACCGACCCGCAGCCCGAGAACCGCGCCCGCGCCGAGCACCTCTGCGCGGTGGAGCCCGCTCGTCCGTGGCAGGTCATCGCCATCACGTTCACCAACAAGGCCGCCCGCGAGCTGCGCGAACGCCTCGAGCTTGCGCTCGAGGATTCCGAGGCCGCTTCCGCTGTCTGGGCGTACACGTTCCACACGGCCTGTCTGCGTATCCTGCGCCGCCATGTCGATCTGCTGGGCTTTGAGAGCGCGTTCACCATCTACGATGAGGACGACAAAAAGCGCGTGATCCTCAACGTGATGAAAAAGCTCGACCTCGATCCCAAGAATTTCGATCCGCGCACGGTTATGGGCATGATAAGCCGCGCAAAGGACAAACTGATGACACCGCGCCAGTTCAGCATGGATGCCGCCGGCGATTACTTCCGTGAAAAGGTGTCCGACATCTACCGCGCATATGAAAAAGCCATGAAAAACGCCTGTGCGCTGGATTTTGACGATATTATCATGAAGACCGTGCTGCTGCTGCAAAACAATCCGGAGGTGCTGGAATATTATCAGCGCCAGTTCCGCTATGTGCTCGTGGATGAGTATCAGGACACCAACTACGCACAGTACGTCCTCACCAGCCTGCTGGCGGGCTACTACGAGAATATCTGCGTGGTCGGTGATGACGACCAGAGCATCTACAAGTTCCGCGGTGCGACCATTACCAACATTCTGGAGTTCGAAAAGCAGTTCCAGAACGCGAAAACCATCCGTCTGGAGCAGAATTACCGCTCGACCGGCAACATCCTCAATGCCGCCAACGAGGTCATCCGCAACAACGTCGGCCGCAAGGGCAAGGAGCTGTGGACCGACCACGGCGACGGCGCGAAGATCCGTCTGCACCGCTCGGATAGTCAGGAGGGCGAGGCCGCCTACATCGCGGACACCATCCGCGAGGGCGTGGAACAGGGCCGGAAATGGGGAGATTTCGCCGTTCTGTACCGCAATAACGTCCTGTCGGACAACATCGCCGCCGCGTTCATCCGCGCGGGCATCCCGTACCGCGTGTACAAGGGCCGCGACTTCTTCTCCCGCGCCGAGGTCAAGGATATGTTCGCCTATCTGTGGGTGATCGAGAACCCGGCGGACGAGCTCCGTCTGCGCCGCATCATCAACACGCCTGCCCGCAAGATCGGCGACAAGTCGGTCGAAACCGCCATGCAGCTTGCCGTCGAGTGCGGCACGACCCTGTACGATGTGGTCTGTCACGCTTCGCAGTACCCTGCCCTGTCGCGCGGCGCGGCTGCGATGGAGAAATTCGGCGAAATGATCGAAAATCTGCGTAAGCTGCGCGAATTTGTGTCGCTTTCCGAGCTGTATGACGAGCTGATGGACAAGAGCGGCTATATCCGTGCCCTCCAGCTCAAGGGCGGTGCAGAGGAGGAGAGCCGCATCGAGCACATCGAGGAGCTCAAGTCCTACATCGTTGATTACGAGGACAAGACCGAAACACCGTCGCTCGGCGATTTTCTCGAGAACATGGCACTGTACACGGATGCCGACCAGTCCGCCGAGGAGGACGATGCCGTCATCATGATGACCATGCACGCAGCCAAGGGACTGGAGTTTCCGGTCGTGTTCCTCGCGGGCATGGAGGACGGGCTGTTCCCCGGCTTCCGCGCGATGGAAAAGGACGAGGACATGGAGGAGGAACGCCGCCTGTGCTATGTTGCCGTCACCCGCGCGAAAGAGCAGCTGTACCTCACCTGCGCCGAGCGCCGCCTGCTGTACGGCCGCACGCAGTATGCACATCCGTCCCGCTTCATCGACGAGATGCCCGAGGAGCTGCTCGAGAGCAACATCACCGAGAGCCGCCGTTTCTCCAACGCCACCGCGCCCGACCCCACACTCTCCCGTCCGCAGGTGACACGCGCCCGCTACGTTTCCGCGATGAATGCCGCGCCGAGCCCGTCGCTCGCCTCGGCCAAGAGCACGCCGCTGCCGAGCTTTGCCGCCGGCGACCGTGTGTTCCACAAGGCATTCGGTGACGGACTGATCGTGTCTGTCAAGCCCATGGGCGGCGATGCGCTGCTCGAGATCGCGTTCGACCAGAAGGGCACCAAGCGCCTGATGGCCAGGTCGGCGGGGCAGTTTATGAAGAAGCTCTAAGAGTTGGGAATGGAAAACTGCGTTCAGAGTGAGGAGTGAGGAGTGGAGAGAATGTAACGATTTACGTTCATCCTATCCCACAGGAGGCCTCCCAAAACGGCATTCCAAGACCGAAAAACGAAAAACCACCGAAAAGGGAGAAACTTCGTAAAGAAGTTTCTCTCTTCGGTTTTGTAATCAGCCGGAATGATTGAATGCAGGTAAATCAATCACATAGGAGGATTACACGATGGGCAAGTACATCTATGATGAAAAGAATGGACTTTTGTACGAATTGCGAGGCGACTCTTATTTACCTTGCCTGAAGCTGCCGAGGAAGTCGAGATGCATATTGGCGCATGGGGACAACGTCACCGCCGGTATCTGAAAGAACATCGCAAAGCTGCCTATACTCGTCTGCTGACAAGCGGCAAGCTGAATAACTACCTTGCTGATATAGACCATCAAGCGGAAGAACTGTTCTCTCATTTGGTAAGTCAGATGACGGCAGCCGAAGGTGTCACCGAAGCGCTCAAAGCAGCCGACCAGATGGAATGGGTACACCGCATGAACGACGTTCAAAATCGTGCCGGAGAACTCGTCAATTCCGAACTGATTTATAACTAAACAAAACCCAGAGTACAGGCCAAAACGGCAGTTTGTACTCTGGGTTTTATTTATTCGGAAATAGTGCGGTATCGGTCTAACAAGCAACGGATTTGCTGGGGCAAATCCAGCTCGACGGGGAATTTCCCTGTGACCCTTACTGCCTTTTTGCAGCGACTCGATATTTTTCTTCATTTCCTCTTGTCAGGCCGTTTTGATATAGTATCAATTTAAGGCAATACCGCATAATTGAACAAGAGTGATTTGCGAGCAAATTTTGCGTTCTGACAAGGCGCGGTTTTGCGGTAATACTTGATGTATTACCGTGAAATCGCAACAAAGTCAGGGCACAAAATTTCCGCAAAGCGCCGCGGCAGTGCGACCGGAGCCTGCACAAGGAGCCGCGGCTTTAATTGTGCGGTGTTGCCTTAAGACTCGGTGCAAGCCGACAACGCAGGCTATAGGGCTTCACCAAGACGAATACACCATGATGCATCTTACGCGACGGCACATCGGGTAAAAACGAAAGAAATCAGCAATGCAGCCTCCAAATACGAGGTGCATCACTGCTTTGGTTTTCTGTTTTTTGAAATTCGGTATGGTTTACAGCTCTTCCACCGACACAATTCCCTCGCGCCTGCCGACGAGTGTCAGCAGCTTTTCTACGCCGCAGCTG
>CAKSVR010000022.1 GCA_934504345.1 uncultured Agathobaculum sp.
TTGCACCGCAGATATTCGGCAGTGACGGTGCGCTGTTCTGGGGCACAGCCGGGCTGTACCGCGAAGAAAACGGCCGTCTGATGCAGGTGACAGACTCTCCGGTCATCAGCGCAAAGCAGGATGCCGATGGAGCATATTATGCTGTTTCCTGCGATAAATCTGAGCGGACGGAATACTATTCGGGTGGCATCGGATACATGGCCGGTGATATGCTCGTGCACATTGCGCCGGACGGAACGCAGACCACGCTTGCAGTGCTCGATAATATGCCGATCGACGAGATAAAGGCGGTCAAAAGCGGTGCTGTTCGCTTCACAATCGCTATCCCGACAGAGAGCCATAGAAGCGGATACTATACCTGCCTGCTGAAAGACGGAAATATTACCGTTCGGTCGGCAACCAATGATGTATTCTACATCTGGGGCGACGATGCGCTGGAAAACGAACAGGAAAAAATAGATAAGATTATTGCGAACCAGAAAGGGGAAGAATAATGGCAGACAAGAAAAAGCTGGTCAGCGAGATCACGTCGATGGACGTGGACTTCGCGCAGTGGTACACAGATATTGTTAAAAAGGCGGAAATGGCCGATTATTCGTCGGTAAAGGGCTGCATCATCATGCGCCCGTACGCACAGGCTTTGTGGGAGAACATCCAGCACACGCTGGACACGATGTTCAAGGAAACCGGCCACGAGAACGTGGCAATGCCGATCTTCATCCCGGAGAGCCTGCTGAAGAAGGAGGCCGACCATGTTGAGGGCTTCGCGCCGGAGTGCGCGTGGGTAACGCACGGCGGCAACGACAAGCTGGAGGAGCGCCTGTGCGTTCGTCCGACCTCGGAAACGCTGTTCTGCGAGCATTACGCGAAGATCGTCCGCTCGTGGCGCGACCTGCCCAAGCTGTACAACCAGTGGTGCTCGGTCGTCCGCTGGGAAAAGACCACCCGTCCGTTCCTGCGCTCCCGTGAGTTCTGGTGGCAGGAGGGTCACACGGTGCACGCCACCGCCGAGGAGGCGATGGAGGAAACCCTGCGGATGCTGAACATCTACGCCAAGTTCTTCGAGGAATGGCTGGCGATTCCGGTGCTCAAGGGCGAAAAGACCGCCAAGGAGCGCTTCGCCGGTGCGGAGAACACCTACACCATCGAGGCCATGATGCACGACTGCAAGGCACTCCAGTCCGGCACGAGCCACTACTTCGGCGATGGCTTCGCGCGTGCGTTCGGTATGCAGTACACCGACAAGAACAACACGCTCCAGTATATGTATCAGACCTCGTGGGGCGTTTCCACCCGTATCATCGGCGCGATCATCATGACCCACGGCGATGACGAGGGTCTGGTGCTGCCGCCGCGCATCGCGCCCACCCAGCTGGTCGTTATCCCGGTCGCCGCCCACAAGGAGGGCGTAAAGGAAAAGGCAACCGAGCTGTACGAGCAGGTCAAGGCAGCGGGCATCCGCGCCAAGCTCGACCTGTCCGACAACACCCCGGGCTGGAAGTTCGCCGAGTACGAGATGAAGGGCATCCCGCTCCGTCTGGAGGTCGGCCCGCGCGACATCGCCGAGGGTCAGTGCGTGCTCGTCCGCCGCGACACCCGTGAAAAGACGGTCGTCAAGTTCGAGGACCTCGAAAGCACCATTCCGGCACTGCTGGAGGACATCCAGAAGTCGCTGTACGCCAAGGCGCTCAACAACCGCGAGGAGCATACCTACACGGCCAAGTCGCTCGACGAGATGCAGGAGATCCTGTCCGAGCACACCGGCTTCATCAAGTCCATGTGGTGCGGCGACCTCGCGTGCGAGGAAAAGGTCAAGGAAGTGACCGGTATGCCGAGCCGCTGTATGCCGTTCGAGCAGGAGCACATCGCGGATACCTGCCCGGTCTGCGGCAAAAAGGCCGATAAGATGGTCGTTTGGGGCATCGCGTACTAAGGGCAACACCGCACAATTAAAGCTGCGGCGCTTTGCGGAAATTTTGTGTCCTGACTTTGTTGCAGTTTCACGGTAATACATCAAGTATTACCGCAAAACTGCGCCTCGTCAGTACGCAAAATTTGCTCGCAAATCGCTCTTGTTCAATTATGCGGTATTGCCCTAGAAATTAGGAATTACAGTGCCCCGGGCTTGCCTGCTTGACAAATCCGGGGTGGATAGAGAGAATGGAGAATGTGTGATTTCTCCATTCTCTTTTTATTTGCCCTGTTTGCAAAAAGAAAATGGAGAATGGCCTCCGGTTGAGGTTCATTCTCCATTTCGATTCGCGGAGAGCCGCTGCGGCGGGCCTCTCCGTTTTCTGTTATTATCGCTGGATACGGCCCGAGCCGTCGCCGCCGGCGAGCTTCTCTACCTCAGCGACCGTGACCATGTTGTAGTCGCCCTCGATGGTGTGCTTGAGCGCGGAAGCCGCAACTGCGAACTCGATGGCCTCCTGCGTGGACTTGCCGTTCAGCAGGGCGTAGATCAGGCCGCCGCCGAACGAGTCGCCGCCGCCGACACGGTCGATGATGCGGAGCTCGTACTTCTTCGAGAAGCAGTACTCGTCGTTCTTGACATCATACAGCATCGCAGACCAGCCGTTATCCGATGCCGAATGGCTCTCGCGCAGGGTGATTGCAACCTTTTCGAAGCCGAACTTGTCCGCCAGCTGCTTGGCAACCGACTTGTAGCCCTCGCGGTTGATCTCGCCGGCGTAAATGTCGGTGGCCTCGGCCTCGATGCCGAATACGTCCTTGGCATCCTCCTCGTTGGAGATGCAGACGTCAACGTACTGGCACAGCTCGGTCATGGCCTCGCGCGCCTGCTCACGGGTCCACAGCTTGCCGCGGTAGTTCAGGTCGCAGGAAATCTTCACACCGTGCGCCTTGGCCGCCTGACACGCCTCGCGGCAGATGTCAACGACATTTGCGCCCAGAGCCGGGGTGATGCCGGTGAAGTGGAACCAGTCCACGCCCTCAAAGATGGCATCCCAGTCGAAATCTGCGGTGGTGGCTTCCTGAATCGCGGAGTGTGCGCGGTCGTAGATGCACACAGAGCCGCGCTGCGAAGCGCCCTTTTCGTTAAAGTAAATGCCCACACGGTCGCCGCCGCGGACGATCATGCTGGTATCCACGCCGTAGCGGCGCAGCGAGTTGACCGCCGCCTGACCGATGGCGTGCGCGGGCAGCTTGGTGACATAAGCGGCCTCCATGCCGTAGTTCGCAAGGGAAACGGCAACATTGGCTTCGCCGCCGCCGAACGAAAATTCGAGGTGGTCGGCCTGCACGAAGCGCTCATAATTGTACGGCTGAAGACGGATCATCAGCTCACCGAAAGTTACAACCTTCATTTGTATTCTCCTTTGGATAGTGTAACGATACCGTAGGGCGGGGTGCCCTCAGAAGGTGAATTGCCCATAGGGCAAGAGAGGCCACTCTGGAGTGCCCCGCCGTTACCCTCCGGATTGCACCCGTTTGATGGGTGGTATGCGGGCAACGTGGTATCCGTTGACGTTAATATGGTGGTTGCCGTTACATTGCGGCGGGGTGGGGGCACCCCGCCCTACGGAAATGGTCAACCGACACAAAATGATTTACTGGCGTGCTTCCTTTACGATCTCACGGGATTTTTTGCACAGCTCGATGATCTCGTCCCACTTCTGGTTATCGATGAGGTCGGCGGTGACCATGTAGGAGCCGCCGCACGCCGCGATGATCGGGCTGGACAGGTACTCCTTGAGGTTCTTGAGGTTGACGCCGCCGGTCGGCATGACCTTGAACATCGGGAACGGCGCGCTCATGGACTTGATCTTGGCAAGACCGCCGGACTGCTCTGCCGGGAAGAACTTGAGCACCTCGAGGCCGAACTTGAGCGCCTGATGGTAGTCGGACGGCGTGGTGCAGCCCGGATAGATGGCGATGCTCTTCTCCTGACAGTAAGCGACCAGCTCGGCATCGAAGCCCGGCGTTACGATGAACTCCGCGCCTGCGGCGATGGCCTCGTCGATCTGTGCGGTGGTGGTGACCGTGCCCGCGCCGACGATCATATCCGGGCAGGTGGTCTTCATGGCCTTGATGGCCGCCGGAGCGCCCGCTGCGCGGAACGTCACCTCAGCGACCGGCACGCCGCCCTCGCAGAGCGCCTTGGCCAGCGGAGCGGCATCGCGTTCCGGGTGATTGAGCTTGATGACCGGCACAACGCCGATCTCGGAAATCTTCTGATTGAGCGTATTCATGGAAATTCTCCTTTATATACAGTCCTGCTTGGGAGCGGGTCAGCCGGAGAACGATTCTCCGGCCGCCAACTCCTGATTGAAGACTTGAACGTGGCTGATTAAGCTAAATATTTTTTCAGTGTCGCGCGGACAGCGCCCGCACCGGCCATCAGCTCGGTAAAGCAGCCGATGACCTTGTCGGCCAGACCGCATTCGTACAGGTTTACCGCGAAGATGGAGGCATCGGACAGGATGGGACGCAGCTTTTCTGCATCGATGGGGCCGCCCAGCTTCATGCCGGCGAGGTGCGCCTGCATGGCTTCGAGCAGCGGGTCCGGGCTGCACGGGAAAGCAGCGCCGTTATCGTCCACGCCGATGAGGTAGCGCAGCCAGCCTGCCAGCACCAGCGGGATGAGCGTGAGCTCGGAAGCCTCGTGCGCGGGCGAGGCGATATAGGCCTTGATGGTTTCGCCGAAGCGGATGGACAGCTTCTGCGAGGTATCGGTCGCGATGCGCTGCGGCGTATCCGGCATGAACGGGTTGGGGAAGCGCACGGTGAGCACCTCGTTCAGGAACTGCTCCGGGTCGATAACGCCCGGGTCAACAACGAACGGCATACCCTCCTCGTGGCTCATGCGGGTGATGAACTTCACGAGATCCTCGTCCCGCATCTCAGCGGCGATGGAATCATAGCCGAGGATGCAGCCGTACACGGCCAGACAGGTGTGCAGCGGATTGAGGCAGGTGCAGACCTTCATCTTCTCGACCTTGTTCACCACATCGCGGCTGGTGATGATGACACCGGCCTGCTCGAGCGGCGGACGGCCGTTCGGGAAGCTGTCCTCGATGACGAGGTACTGCGGCTTCTCGGCGTTGACGAACGCCGCCGTGAACGTATGCTTTGCGGTTTCAAACGGGCTGATGTCCTCCAGACCGTCCGCGAGCAGCTGCTTTTCCACGCTCGGATTGGGGCGCGGCGTGATCTTATCGATCATGCTCCACGGGAACGCAACGTCGTTCTCGAGGTAAGCGTACTCCTCGGCGGTGATGCTGCCGTTATCGCGCCACGCGGCGGCGATCTCCATGACGGCCTTTTGCAGCTTTTCGCCGTTGTGGGAGCAGTTATCCATCGAAACCAGCGCGAGCGGCGTACCGCAGGCGCGGAAACGCTCGAGGCACATCGCGGTCAGCTGCGCCATGAAGCTCTTGCAGTCCTTGGGGCCGTTTGCCATGTCGGCAGCGACGGCGGGCATGAGCTCGTGCTTGGCGTTGCGGAGCGAGTAGCCCTTTTCGGTAATGGTAAAGGATACCATCTGGAGGCTGGGCTGGCGGAACACCTCGGCCGCTCTGGCGCTGTCGTGCAGCATGGTCAGGCTCTCGGCCATCGAGCCGATGACCTCCTTGTCGATGCTGCCGTCCGCGTTGAGCGTCACGCCCACGGTCAGGTTGTCGTAGGGACGGAAGCAGCGGGTGATGATCTCATCGTCATAGCCCTCGCAGCACACGATGCCGGTGTCCATGCTGCCTTTCTCGATCAAACGCTGGCACAGCGCCGCCGGAAAGATGCGGAAGATATTGCCCGAGCCAAAGTGCAGCCACTGCGGCGTTGCCTTGGTGTTCGCGGCGATGACAGCCGGGTCGTAGGCGGGCAGGTGATAGCCCTGCCACTGTGCGCTGTCTTTGATGGAAGAAAGCGAGAGTTTCATCTTCATTTCCTTTCTTTTTTCAAACGTCAAAACGGAAAAATGCGTTGGTATTGTGGAAGCAGATGTCCTCCACGAGCGAGCGGAGCTGCTTTTCGTCGTTCGGATAGCGGCCGCTCTCGACCCAGCCGCCGAGCAGCTCGCACAGGATGCGGCGGAAATACTCGTGGCGGGTGTAGCTGAGGAACGAACGCGAGTCGGTCAGCATACCGACGAACGCGCCGAGCGTGCCGTTTGTGGCAAGGTCGGTGAGCTGGGTACGCATACCGTCCAGATTGTCGTTGAACCACCATGCGCTGCCCTGCTGGATGCGTCCGACCTGTCCGCCGCCCTGAAAACAGCCCGCGATGGTAACGAGCGCGGTATTGTCGATGGGATTCAGGGAATAGAGGATGGTCTTGGGCAGGCCGTGGTTCTCGGCAAAGGCGTTCAGCAGCGGCGCGACGTTCTCCACGCCGGAGCGGCTGTTGATGGCATCGAAGCCGGTGTCCGCGCCGAGCGCGGCGAACTGCGGCTTGTTGGTGTTCCGCAGGCAGCCGAAGTGCAGCTGCATCACCCAGCCGAGGTCGGTGTACTTTTTCGCACACGCGACGGTCACGCGGGTCTTGTAGGTGTCGATCTCCTCGCGGGTCAGCGGCTTGCCCTGCATCGCCTTGTGAAACGCGCGGTCGGCGGTTTCCTGATCCGGCTGGGCGTACATACAGTAGTCCAGACCGTGATCGGCGCACAGGCAGCCGTGCGCGGCGAAAAAGTCCGCGCGCTCGCACAGAGCGGCGGCAGCATCGTCCGCATTCATCAGCGTGCGGCCGGTAACGCGGCCCAGACGGGCGATGTACAAGCTGAACTCGGGCTTCTCGATGGCGATGGCCTTGTCCGGGCGGAACGCGGGCAGCACCTTGATGTCCATGCTGCTGTCGTTCGCGATGACCTCGTGCCAGTGCAGATCGTCGCACGGGTCGTCGGTGGTGCACACCGCCTTGACGTTAAAGCGGCGCATCAGGCCGCGCGCGGAGGTGTTCTTCAGCACCTCGCTGCACTTGTCGTAGATCTCGTCGGCATTGTCCGCAGTGAGCGGCTCGTGGATGCCGAACACGCGCTGGAGCTCGAGATGGCTCCAGTGGTACAGCGGGTTGCCGATCAGGCGCGGCAGGACGGAGGCGAACGCGCGGAATTTCTCACGCGGGCCGGCGTTTCCGGTGATGAGCTCCTCCGGGATGCCGTTCCAGCGCATTTGGCGCCACTTGTAGTGGTCGCCGCCGAGCCATACCTCGGAGATGTTGTCGAACCTGCGGTCCTCGGCGATCTCCTTCGGGTCGATGTGGCAGTGGTAGTCGATGATGGGCAGCTTCGCCGCAATATCGTGGTAGAGATGGCGGGCGGTCGCAGTCGTCAGCAGAAAATCTGCATCCATAAATGGTGTCATTGTTATTCGCCCACCTTACCCTCGGTCTTTTCGAGCATATCCCAGCAGCCCCAGAGGTACATGATGCCGAGCGCGCGGTCGTACAGGCCGTAGCCCGGGCGGCACTGCTCACCCCAGATGTGGCGGCCGTGGTCGGGACGGACGTAGCCGGTGTAGCCGCAGTCGTGGTAGGCTTTCATGATGTCGAGGATGCCGACGTCGCCGTCGCAGTCGCGGTGGGAGGCCTCGGTGAAGTCGCCGTTGGGGAAGTGCTTCACGTTGCGGATGTGCGCGAACGCGATGCGGTCGCAGTAGGTGCGGATGATGTCGGCCACGTTGTTCTCCGGGTTTGCGCCCAGCGAGCCCGAGCACAGGCACAGGCAGTTGTACGGGTCGTCCACCATGGAGAGGAAGCGGCCGATGGATTCCTTGTCCACCAGCAGGCGCGGCAGACCGAAAATATCCCAAGGGGGATCATCCTGATGGATGGCCATTTTGATGCCGGTTTCATGGCAGGTCGGCATGATGGCCTCGAGGAAATACCGGAGGTTTTCCCACAGCTTCTCCTTGGTGACCGGCTTGTACGCCTCGAACAGCTCGTCGAGCTTTGCCATGCGCTCGGGCTCCCAGCCGGGGAAGGTCAGGCCGTGCAGGTTGTTGAGGATGTAGTTTGCCATCTCCTTGTAGTCGTCCTGGATCTTGCTCTTCTCGTAGAACAGGGCGGTGGAGCCGTCCGGCAGGGGATGGAACAGGTCGGTGCGGGTCCAGTCAAAGATGGGCATGAAGTTGTAGGTGACGACCTTAACGCCGAACTTTGCCAGATTACGCAGGGTGGTCTTGTAGTTCTCGATGTACTTGTCGCGGCTCGGCAGACCGATCTTGATGTCGTCGTGTACGTTTACGCTCTCTACAACGTCCATGTTGAAGCCTGCGCCCTCGATCTGGCGGCGGGCCTCCTCGATCTCCTCGACCTCCCATACCTCACCGGCCTGCTTGCTGTGCAGCGCCCATACAAGGCCGGTCACGCCCGGGATCTGCTTGATCTGCTGCGGCGTGATGCTGTCGTTGCCCTCGCCGTACCAGCGGAATGTCATTTTCACTGGGGGATTCCTCCTTTGTGCTTTTTGCCTGTCTGTTCTCCGCCGCAACTTTTACCACGGGGAGAAACCGTTCACAGTGTCATTCTGTGTGTTCTATCGTAATCAGTATAGCAGTGGATGTGCGCGGGTACTCGGTGAAAGTGGCTTGAAAACTGGTGAATCTTGCGCTATACTAAAGGCAACACCGCACAATTAAAGCGGCGGTGCTTTGCGGAAATTTTGTGTCCTGACTTTGTTGCAGTTTCACGGTAATACATCAAGTATTACCGCAAAACTGCGCCTCGTCAGTACGCAAAATTTGCTCGCAAATCACTCTTGTTCAATTATGCGGTATTGCCTAAATACATGATAAACAGGTTCGCCAAAACCATCGATGGGAGGTTGTACACAATGCTGAAAGACGTTTTCGACCCGCGGCAGGTGATGACCGAGCGCTACTGCGAGTTCCATCACAGCTACAACGATACGCCGCCGACCATCGAGTTCCACCAGCACCCGTTCTACGAGATATTCTTCTTCATCTCGGGCAACGTCAACTACATCATCGAGGGCCGGAGCTACAAGCTGCGCCCGGGCGACATCCTGCTGACCAGCAACGCGGACATCCACCGGCCGGAGGTGCGGCCCGGAAAGCCGTATGAGCGGTTCGTGATCTGGCTGGCGGACGACTTTTTCGACCATCTGCGCCGCTTTTCCGGCGAGGACTTTACCGCGTGCTTCACGGATGCGGCCCTGCGGGATTACCGGCTCATCCGGCCGGACGACAGCAGCCTGATCCGTCTGCGGCAGCTCTGCGAGCAGATGGGCGAAGCCCAGTCCAGCGGCCAGCTCGGCAGTGCCGCGCTCACGCAGGCGTATCTCATCGAGTTCCTCGTGCGGGTGTGCCGCGCGTATTATGACACGCCGGAGTCGGTCAAGAACGACATCACCGAGGACGAGAAGATCAATCAGGTGCTCGGCTACATCAACGATAACCTGTCGGATGCGCTCACGCTCGATGCGCTGGCAGGCCGGTTCTATACCAGTAAGTTCCACCTGAGCCGCCGGTTCAAGCAGTTCACGGGCCTGACCATCTATCAGTACATCATGAAAAAACGCCTGATCGTGGCCCGCAATATGCTGCGCGCCGGTCAGTCGGTGACAAGCTCGTACCTCCAGTGCGGATTTAACGATTATTCCAACTTTCTCAAGGCGTTCAAGCGCGAGTTCGGACGAAATCCGAGCGTTTACTGCAAAAATGCCGAGAACGGATAAAACGAAAATCTCAACGAAAATACAATAGAACAGCCCGAAAAAGGCAAACAAAAATCCTGACTGCTGCGGTCAGGATTTTTTATTGTCAGAGCTTACGCCTGCTGTACGGTGTGCGTGTCAGCGGCTTCGCGGGCGAGGAGCGCCAGACGGCTGTCCTCGATGGACTCCGTCAGATCGAGCAGACCGGCGCCGTGTCCCTCGAGGGTGTGGATGAAATCCTCGAAGATCATGGGGCACTCGCGCAGCGGCATGGCCGTGCGGCCGTCATGCTCGGCGTTGATGAGCCATACCTGCTCGTTCTCCACCTCGATCACGCCGCAGGTGCCGGCGGCACGCACGCGGTCGTCGCCGTGGGTGGGCGCATTGGCCGGACGGAGATAATCCGCGCTCACCTGAGCGGAAACCTCGTTCTCCATCGTCAGCATCAGCTGAGCGGAAACCTCCAGCTCGCCGAAACCGTCGCCCGGCAGGGTGGAATGGCTCGCAAACACCTGCTGTACGGCTTTCGGGTACAGAAAACGGATGAAATCGATGCCGTGGATGGCTACCCACGGGATCAGTCCGCCGTGCAGCGCGCGCTCGCGGAAGAACGGCGCACGCTGGCCCAGCCGGTAGGACTTCCGCGCAGAAAGCAGGCGGATGTCGCCGATGGCGCCCTCATCGATAAGGCATTTGGCGGTGTAGAACCATGGGTCATAACGCGCTGTCTGCATCGCCCACAGCACCGCGGAGGACTGCGACGCAGCCTGTTCGATGCGCTTCAGACCCTCGAGCGTGAGAGAAAGCGGCTTGTCGCAGTACACATGGATGTTTCTGGCGAGGGCATACAGGGTCATTTCCTCGTGATCGCAGAACAGACCATCGACAACGAGCACATCGGGATGCTCGGCCTCGGTCATGGTGCGGTAGTCCGGGTATTCTTTCGGGGACAGGCCCAGTCTGGCGAAGTCCTCGAGCACCTCGGTCATGGGTTCGCCGTCCCACGCGCGGCAGAAACCGGCGATCTCCACCTGCGGCAGGCGCGGCAGAGCGCGGGTGACAGTGGCCGCGTGGCCGGAATTGCCGATGATACAAACGCGGATCATGCGTTCTCCTCCTTTTCACAGAACGGACAGCCGAATGCGGTGTACCCGTCGAGCGGGATGACGCTCGGCTGCTGCGCCCAGTCGTAACCCATCTCGGAGGGCAGCTTGGCCTGCTCAAAGCACGCCCATGCCTCATCGGCCAGACCCGGCATGAAGATGCCCGGCTCGGGCTCGGTGACGCGCTGCATTTTGCTCTCCGGCAGGGGAGCGACACGGCCGTACTCGACGATGGCGTTGCACACGGTCAGCTGCGGCAGGATGGTCTGTGCGGTGCAGGCGACCGGTTTTTCCGGGTCGGCCGTGGCCGCGATCATCGAGCGGATCTTCTCGGCAACGTGGTATTCGCCGAGCGCCGCGCCGTAGTTTTTGACGGAGCCGTCGCGGAACGTGGCGACGATCTCGGCGGTGTCGTCATTGCCGGAGGCCGTTACAACGGCGTTCTCGAACTCGTAGCGCAGGATCGGGTCGATGTTCTTGTCGCCCGAGTGCGTTACCGCGATGTAAAAGCCGCAGCCGCCCTCGAACGAGCCGCGCAGGAACGCGGTGTCGAACGTTTCGATGCCCTTGCCGTTGTACAGCTCTGCGGAGAGCGAAACCGGCAGTCTGGCACTGCCCATGTCCTCACCGAGGACGAAGCAGGTGTTGTGCAGATAGTGCGCGGTGGCGTTGGTGATGATGGAATCGAGCACCAGCTCGCCGTTTTTGTCGCGCAGACGGCCCTTCCACGGGGAGTTGTAGTAGCTGTCAAAGCGCTGCCACGAAACGTAGGACTTGAGCATGAGCGGCTTGCCGAGCAGTCCGCTCAGGATGTCGCGCTTGAGCGCCTGAATGGGCTTGCAGAACGACATCTGGAAGCCGACACCCAGCTTGACACCGGCTTTCCGGGCCGCCGCATCGATCTCTCGGGCATCCTGCAGGATGGGCGCGAGCGGCTTCTCGCACAGCACGTTGGAGCCGTGTGCAAAGGCGGTCAGGCACTGCTGCTTGTGCAGATGGATCGGGCTGGCGATCAGCAGCAGTTCGCAGCTGTCTGCGGCGTAGAACTCGTCCAGCTCACGGTAGAGCGGCACGCCGGCGGCGCGCAGTTTCTCTATGCGCGGCGCCCGCTCGTAAAACGGGTCGATGGCGCCGACCAGCTCGTAGCTTTCCGGGTCTGCAAAGCGCTCCATCAGTCCCAGACAGTAATCGCCGTAGCCGCCGATGCCGGCGATGGCCATTCTTACTTTATTCATCTTCATTCCTGCTTCCTGCGCCGCGCGGTCTGCGCGGTGATTCTTTTTCTTGTCTGCTATTGTACGGCATAATGACACAGAGCGGTCATCAGCACTTGCGTGAAAATATGTAAAACCTGTTATGTTCGCTGGCGCTCGCGGTAGCGCAGCGGTGTCAGGCCGCTCTCCTTGCGGAACGTGCGGATAAAATTATTCACATCGGAATAACCGGCCCGCAGCGCCACCTCGGATACGGGCAGATCGGTCGAGGCCAGCAGATCCTTTGCACAGGCGATGCGGCACAGCACCAGATACTGCTTGGGACTGTATCCCGTGGCGGACTTGAAGCAGTGCGACAGATGGCAGGCCGTCATGTACACCTTGCCTGCCAGCTCGGTGATGGACACCGGCTCTGCGAAGTGGTTCTCGATGTAGGTCTGCACGGCCAGCACCGAGCCCGGGATGACTTTCCCGGCCTGACCGGAGGCCGGGTCGGCGCGCCGCAGCAGGATGAGCAGCTCGGTGATGAGGCTGATCTGCATGAGCTCGGCGCAGTCCGCAGGATGTTCATATTCCTCTAATAAACGGCGGAAAAGCACGGTAAACCGGTCGATGAACGGCGATACATCGATGCGGTGGCAGAAATCCGCGCCGCGGTTGCGCAGCGGCGCGAGCAGCCGCCGTTCGGTGATGAGCTGCTCAACGCGCGTGGCATCGAGGATGACATACCAGCGCTCATATTCCGCCGAACGGGCCTCGAGCTCGTGTTCCTCGAACCGGCCGATGACGAACACCGAGCCGGGCGAGCCGTCATACACGCTGCCGTTGATATTGATCCGCATATTGCCTTTTTTTACAAATAAAAGCTCGTATGCGTTGTGAAAATGAATGCGTACCTGACAGGAGGACTGTTTGTGGGAGCATTCGTGGATCAGGGAGGGCGCAGCTGCCATATGATCGACCTCATTTCTGTGCAGCACAAGTTTTACATATTATAACGCTTCTTTGTATGACTGTGCAAGAGAAATCTGCGATACGATAGCAGCAGACAAAATATGAACAGAAAGGGAATCCACCAATGGAGCACAAGAGATTTCACTATAAGTCCATGGACGAGCTGAAGCAGGAGCTGACCCGCATCGGTGTCCGGCTGCCGCTGTCCGACAGCCTCGAGGCGCTGAAGCGCGAGGTCAAGCTCGGCGCCAGGACCATGCACAACAGCATCGCCATCCAGCCGATGGAGGGCTGCGACGGCACGGCGGACGGCCGTCCGGCTGAGCTGACCCTGCGCCGCTACGACCGCTTTGCCCGCTCGGGCGCGGGCCTGATCTGGGCCGAGGCCGTAGCCATCACGCCGGAGGGCCGCGCAAACCCGCGCCAGCTCTGGCTGACCCGGGACAATCTGGACGACTACAAGAGGTTCGTTTACGATATGAAGCAAACCTGCCTCAAGGAGAACGGCTTCGAGCCCATCGTCATCATGCAGGCGACCCATTCCGGCCGCTACTCCAAGCCGGAGGGCGTGCCTGCGCCGCTCATCGCGTACAACAACCCGATCTTCGAGGGCGACAGGCCGATCGCAGCCGACCGCATCCTGTCCGACGAGTATCTGTACGGCCTGATCGACAAGTTCGGCGTATCGGCCTCGCTGGCCGAGCAGGCGGGCTTTGACGGCGTGGACATCAAGTGCTGCCACCGCTACCTCAACAGCGAGCTGCTCTCCGCGTACGACCGTGAGGGCGACTTCGGCGGCTCGCTCGAGAACCGCACCCGTCTGCTGCGCGGCGGCGTTGCAGCGGCACAGGCGGCCACCGGCAGCGATTTCATCGTCACCTCCCGCCTGAACGTGTATGACGGCTTCCCGCATCCGTATGGCTGGGGTGTGCGCGAGGACGAGGGCACCGAGATCGACCTGACCGAGCCGCTCGAGCTGGTGCGTATCCTGCACAGGGAGATGGGCATGAAGCTGCTGGACGTTACCATCGGCAACCCGTATTTCAACCCGCACGTTAACCGCCCGTATGACGGCGGCCCGTATGTGCCGCAGGAGCATCCGCTCGAAGGCGTTGCCCGCATGGCGCACTGTGTCGCCGAGATCCAGCGCGCCAACCCGGAACTCAAGGTCATCTCGTCCGGCCTGAGCTATCTGCGCCAGTTCTCCGCCAACCTTGCAGCAGGCGAGCTGGAAACCGGCGTGTGCTCCATCGCAGGCTTTGGCCGCGAGGCATTCGCTTACCCGCAGTTCCCGCACGACATCTTCACCAAGGGCGCCATGGAGCCGAACAAGTGCTGCATCGCGTGCGGCAAGTGTACCGAGCTGATGCGCGCCGGCTCGACCGCAGGCTGCGTCATCCGCGACGAGGCGTACCTGCCCATCTACCAGCGCGACGTGCAGGGAAAGCAATAAGGAGGAGAGCGAAATGAAAAAGATCGCATTAGTCACCGGCTCGCGCCGCGGCATCGGTCTGGGCATTGCCGAGGCACTCGGGAAGGAGGGCTATTTCGTTGTCCTCTCCGCCACTACCCCGGCGGACGAGGAAGTCACCGCAAGGCTCGCCGCCGAGGGCATCGGCTGCACCTATATCTCCTGCGACATCTCTAAGACCGAGGACCGAAAGCGCCTGCTCGATACCGTCATCGAGCGTTACGGCCGTCTGGATGTGCTGGTGAACAACGCCGGTGTCGCGCCCAAGGTGCGCCTCGGCATCCTCGAAACCACCGAGGAGAGCTTCGACCGCCTGATGAACATCAATCTCAAGGGCACGTTCTTCATGTGTCAGGCGGCGGCCAACCGGATGCTCGAGCTGCAAAAGAAAAGCCTCGAGGACTATCGGCCGCGCATCGTGAACATCTCCTCGATGTCGGCGTACACCTCCTCGGTCAACCGCGGTGAATACTGCATCTCCAAGGCGGGCATCTCGATGACGACCCAGCTGTTTGCCGACCGGCTCGCGGAGTACGGCATCCCGGTGTTCGAGGTCCGTCCGGGCATCATTATGACGGATATGACCGCCGGCGTACACGAAAAGTACCAGAAGCTCATAGATGAGGGCGTAACGCCCATCCGCCGCTTCGGTCTGCCGGAGGATGTTGCAAACTGCGTACTCGCGGCAGTCAGCGGCCGTCTGGACTTTGCCACCGGCCAGATCCTGAACGCGGACGGCGGCTTCCACATCCGCCGCCTGTAAGAGAAAGGGAAGCACTATGCTGAAAACAAAGCTGACCCTTGCAGGCCGCGAGATACCGGTCATCGCGCTCGATACGCTGGTGATCGGCACGGGCTGTGCGGGCTACAACGCCGCCGACTGGCTGTACGACCTCGGCCGAAAGGACATCGCCATCCTCACCGAGGGCGTGAATATCGGCACATCGCGCAACACCGGCAGCGACAAGCAGACCTATTACAAGCTGTCCATCGCCTCCGACGGCGCGGATTCCGTGCAGGAGATGGCGGAAACGCTGTTCTCCGGCGGCAGTGTTCACGGCGACACCGCGCTGGCTGAGGCGGCGGGCTCGCTCCGCGCCTTTATGAAGCTGGCGAACCTCGGCGTGCCGTTCCCGACCAACGAGTACGGCGAGTATGTCGGCTACAAGACCGACCACGACCCGCGCCAGCGTGCGACCTCGGCAGGCCCGCTGACCTCCAGATTTATGACCGAGGCGCTCGAGCGCAGCGTTTCGCGCAAGGGCATCCGCATTTTCGACCGGATGCAGGCCGTTCGCCTGCTGACGGAGGATGGTGCGGTAAAGGGTCTGCTGGCGCTCGACCTGCGCGGCCGCGGCCCGGCGGGCCTGACCCTGTTCGCAGCGGAGCACATCATCCTCGCGACCGGCGGCCCGGCGGCTGTCTATGCACAGACCGTGTATCCGTGCGGCCATATCGGCGGCTCCGGCCTTGCCATCGAGGCGGGCGCCGCCATGACCAACCTTCAGGAGTGGCAGTACGGCCTCGCCTCCATCGATTTCCGCTGGAACGTGTCCGGCACCTATCAGCAGGTGCTCCCGCGCTATATCTCGGTGGACGAGCACGGCACAGAGCGCGAATTTCTGCCGGATTACTTCGAAAGCCCGGAGCAGGCGCTCGATATGGTGTTTCTCAAGGGCTACCAGTGGCCGTTCGACGTCCGCAAGACGGATGGCTCGTCGGTCATCGACCTCATCATCCACCACGAAACCGTGGAGCTCGGCCGCAAGGTCTATATGGACTTCCGCACCGATCCCAAGGGTCTGCGCGCGGACTTCTCCGGTCTGGCCGAGGAAACCCGTACCTATCTTGCCAATTCGGGTGCGCTGCTGGCAACGCCCATCGCCCGTCTGGCGCATATGAATCCGGATGCCATCGCGCTGTACCGCAGCCACGGCATCGACCTGTACAGCGAGCCGCTCCGCGTAGCGGTGTGCGCCCAGCACGCCAACGGCGGCGTTTCGGTGGATGCCAACTGGCAGACTACGGTGCGCGGGCTGTACGCGGCAGGTGAGTGCGCGGGTACGTTCGGCGTTTACCGGCCGGGCGGCTCGGCGCTCAACTCCACACAGGTGGGTTCGATGCGCGCCGCCGAGCATATCGCGATGACGAGCGACGAAATGCCGTTCGACGAGGAAAAATTCGCGCAGACAGCGGCAAAGATCGAGCCGTGGCTGCAAAAAATGCTCGAAACCACGGCAAGAGCACAGGCTTCGAGCAAGTCGTATCAAATTCTGGGCGAGATGCAGCAGCGCATGAGCGCGTGCGCGGCCCATCTGCGCCGGCCGCAGGCCATGCAGGCGCTCCAGCACGAGCTGGAGGACACGCTGGCGGCGCTGCCGGAAACCTATGTCCCGGCCTCCGAGGGCGGCTTCGCACAGATGCTCCGCATCCGCGATACGCTGATGACACAGGCGGCGGTGCTCTCCGCGATGCGGTTTTCCGCCGAGGCATTCGGCAGCCGCGGTGCGGGCCTCGTCCTGCACGAGAGCGGCGAGCCGGTGTGCGCGGCCATGCCCGCGCTGCGCTGCCTGCCAAACACCCATCCGGGCAGCGGCAGCGTGGTCGTCACCGAATGGACAGAGGGCGGTGTGCATTCCCGCCGTGAGGACGTGCGGCCCATGCCCGTGCGAAACGGCTGGTTTGAAACCGTCTGGCACGATTACCGTGAGAGGATGCGTCGCATCAGATAAATTAGCCGCATCAGATAATTAGTTTTTCTCACCGTCCGGCGGAAGCGTATCCGTCTGCATGGCGGCGTGGACCTCGGCATATTTGCTTGGGGACACGCCGTAGGCCTTGCGGAACGCGCGGTAGAATCCGGCGTGGTCGGAAAAACCGCACTGCTCCCATATCTGCGCGACAGGCTCTCCGGCAAGAATGCGATTCTTGCCGAGCAGCAGCCGCATCTGTATCACATACTGGTAATACGAGATGTGCATATTCTGCTTGAACAGGTGGGACAGGTGATACTTGTTGGTGAAGAACACCTCGGCGACCGTGTCGAGGGAGAGGTCGCCTGCAAGATTGTCGCTGATATATCGCAAAAGATCGGTCAGCATACTGTCGCGCGAGGCGGGATGCAGGCGCTCGTTCTGTCCGTCCAGTGCGCGGTTGTACTCGGTCAGCAGGGTCAGCAGAGCGGCGATACCCTCACTCCTGTGGCACATCCTGCGGCCGTCATAGGCGCGGCAGATGGTGTCGAACAGCGGCTGGTAACGGCGCAATCCATCCTCTCCGGAACGGTATAAATAGATGTTTTCTTTGTTTTTGAGCGAATAAAGCGTTAGATCCGTATCCATACGGAACAGGTAGTTCATCAGGCCGCTCGTCACCCAGACGACGCAGCGCTCGTACTGCGACTCGAAATCGCGGAACACCGGGCTGTGGATCAGGTCGGGCGGCACGAAGATCATATCACCCGGCTCGAGCGGGTAGCGGGCGTTGCCCACCACATAGTCCGCATTGCCGGAAATGAAAAAATACAGCTCATAAAATTCATGGTAATGCGGAGAGATCTCATGGTAGGTCTTGTGTACGGCGTGCTCGGCCTCGAAATCACGCTCGACCATAAAATGCTTGTGCAGCCAGTTATCTTTTTGATTTGACATATTCTGCCCTCCGTTTCGGCTTCGTCATTATCACCAAGCAAAGGAATGAAAAATATACATCTCTGCCAAAAAGCCAAATTTAATCGCAAGATTCACAATCTGATTCGACAATCGTGACGATGTTGTTTCCGCAGGTACTCTGCTATAATCATGGTATCACAAAGCGAGGCGGCGTACAAGCCCGGCCGGATTGCGGCCGCCCGCGCAGCATGATAAGAGCACGCTCCTGCGGTGCAATATACAGAAAAAATCACAAAATCTATGGAGGGAGTTTCCCAAATGAAACGCATGAAAAAAATCCTTGCCTGCGTGCTTGCGGGCGCGGCGCTGCTGACGGCGACCGGCTGCAGCGGCAGTCAGGACCCCAAGCGTCTGCTGGTCGCGCACGGCCACGGCGACTGGCATCCGGTACACATCGGCCTGAGCTATCTGTGCGACGAGATGGAGAAGGAAACCGATTACACCTTTGACATCTACCCGAACGGTCAGCTCGGCGACGACAGCGCAATGGTCCAGCTGGTAAAGGCCGGCGTTCTGGATATTGCCAAGGTTTCCGCCGGTGCGCTCGAGCAGTTCAACCCGGCCTACTCGATCTTCTCGATCCCGTATGTGTTCCAGTCCACCGAGCATTACTTCAACGTGATGAACAACTCCGAGGCAGTCCAGGAGATCTTTGAGTCCACCCGCAAGGACGGCTTCATCGCCATCGGCTGGTTCGACTCCGGTTCGCGTTCCATCTACACCACCAAGGACGGCCCGGCAGCAACGCCGGCGGACCTCAAGGGCCTCAAGATCCGCACCATGAACAGCCCGACCTCGGTTTCCATGATCAACGCGATGGGCGCGGCGGCTACGCCGATGTCCTCCGGTGAGGTCTACACCTCGCTCCAGCAGGGCATCATCGACGGCGCGGAGAACAACGAAACCGTTCTGGTCGATGACGGCCACGGCGAGGTCGCAAAGTCCTACACCTACACCCAGCACCAGTACCTCCCGGACATCGTCATCATCTCCACCGAAACGTGGGACGGCATGACCGAGGAGGAGCAGAACGACCTGCGCGAGGCCATGAAGGGCGCATGGCAGGCACACGAAACCGAGTGGAACAAGATCGTAGAGCGCAACAAGACCGGCGCCAAGGAAATGGGCGTTCAGTTCTACGAGATCGACAAGACCGCGTTCATCGAGGCCTGCAAGCCGCTCCAGGACGAGTTCTGCGCCAAGAGCGAGGACAACGCCCGCTATTTCGCGGATTTCCAGAGCTATCTGGACAAGTAAGGGAGGACGCGAGAAATGAGAAAAATTATCGATAAGATCATCGAGGTCATGTGTACCGCGATCATGGGCTACATGGTGCTGGCTGTATGCTGGCAGGTAATCACCCGCTTCGTGCTGAAGAATCCGTCCACCGTGACCGAGGAGATCCTCCGTTACCTGCTGGTATGGACCACCATGGTCGGCGGCGCTTACGCTTACGGCCGCCGCAAGCACCTGTCCATCAATATGCTGGCAAAGAAGCTGCCGCCGCGCGCGCAGAAGCTGCTCGATATTTTCGTGCAGGCCATCGTTATCGCGTTCTGCGTGGTCGTTATGATCGTCGGCGATCTGCGCCTCGTAGAAACCACCTTCAACCAGATCTCGTCCGCTCTGCATCTGCCGATGCCGTATGTTTATGCAAGTATCCTCGTCGGCGGCGTACTCATCATCTTCTACGCCATCATCTTCATCCTTGAGGATATCAAGGCAATGCGCGAGCTGCCGCAGACCGCAGCCAAGTAAGAAAGGAGAGCATCTAAAATGTCCGTAGTACAGATCGGCCTGCTCCTGCTGGCCAGCTTTTTCCTGATGCTCGCACTGAGCGTCCCGGTTTCGATCAGCCTGATCGTTTCCTCTCTGGTAACTGTTTCCGCAGCTCTGCCGCTTGACCTGTCCACCTTCGTTGCGTGCCAGAAGATGGTTTCCGGCGTTGACAGCTTCTCGCTGCTGGCCGTTCCGTTCTTCATCCTCACCGGCGTTCTGATGAACACCGGCGGTATCGCACAGCGACTCATCAACCTTGCAAAGGCCTTTGTAGGCCGTATCCCCGGCGGTCTGGCGCACACCAACATCGTGGGCAACACCATGTTCGGCGCGCTGTCCGGCTCCGCAGTAGCAGCATCCATCGCAGTCGGCGGCGTTATGCTGCCCGAGGAGGAAGCAGCAGGCTACGACAAGAAGTTCGCAGCCGCAGCCAACATCGCTTCCGCTCCGACCGGCCTGATCATCCCGCCGTCCGGCATCCTCATCATCTACGCGGTTCTGTCCGGCTCCTCTGTTGTCGGCATGATCATGTCCGGCTATGTTCCGGGCATCCTGTGGTGCCTCGCCTGCATGGCAGTCGCATTCATCGTTGCAAAGAAGAACAAGTACCCGACCACCGAGCGCCTGCCGGCTTCCGAGCTGTTCAAGTACTTCGTTGATGCCATCCCGAGCATCCTGCTCATCGTCATCATCATCGGCGGTATCTCCTCCGGTATCTTCACCGCTACCGAGTCCGCAGCCGTAGCCGTTGCGTACACCATCTTCCTCGCGATGGTCGTTTACAAGTCCATCAAGCCGTCCGACCTGCCGCGCATCCTGCGTGAGGCCTGCGAAACCACCGCAGTCATCATGTTCCTGATCGCAGCATCCGCAGTCATGTCGTTCGTTCTGTCCTTTACCGGCCTGCCGGATGCCATCGGCAATGCGCTGCTGAGCGTTTCCGACAACAAGTACGTTATCCTGCTGCTCATCAACCTGCTGCTGCTGGTTGCCGGTATGTTCATGGATATTACCCCGGCCGTTCTGATCTTCGCACCGATCTTCCTGCCGGTCGTCAAGAGCTTCGGCATGGATCCGATCCACTTCGGCATCATGATGGTCATGAACCTCGGCGTCGGCAACATCACCCCGCCGGTCGGCTCGTCGCTGTTCTCCGGCTGTCAGGTAGCCAACATGGATATGGAGGATATGGTAAAACCGCTTCTCCCGTTCTATGCAGCCATTTTCATCGCCCTGCTGCTGGTAGCGTATGTTCCGTGGTTCTCCATGGTCATCCCGAACCTCGTAATGGGTTCGTAAGCCCCGGTTTTGGGTTAACGATAGGCGAGATCCCTCAATTATCGCTTTTATCTTAATCATCTTTTCTCAAATGCGGAGGGGCAGTCAGGCTGTCCTTCCGCATACCCGTTTCCATATGGTATAGGCAACACCGCACAATTAAAGCGGCGGTGCTTTGCGGAAATTTTGTGTCCTTACTTCGTTGCAGTTTCACGGTAATACATCAAGTATTACCGCAAAACCGCGCCTCGTCAGTACGCAAAATTTACTCGCAAATCACTCTTGTTCAATTATGCGGTATTGCCTATAATAAAAGTAATAAAAAGTATTCGAACATGAAGGAGAATCCTACGGATGCAGTATAACGTATTTGACTTCGGCGCCAAAGGCGATGGCGCGACCAATGACGCAGCGGCCATTCAGGCGGCCATCGATGCCTGCCACGAGGCCGGCGGCGGCCGTGTTGTGCTGGAAGGCGGCCACACCTATTATTCCAGCTCCATCGTGCTCAAGAGCAACATCGAGCTGCATCTGGAGCAGGGTGCCGTGCTGAAGGCCCACGCAGACATCGACACGTATTTCCATCCGAACGGCGTGGAGGCCGGTCAGGCCTCGGTATCCGGCGCGGCGGCGGTCGATCGCCCGGTAACGCTCAAGCCGAGCTATGCGTTCCTCTACGCCAAGGATGCGGACAACTTCTCCATCACTGGTCAGGGCGCCATCGACGGCAACGTGTATGCGTTCATGAAGCGCGTCAGCCCGTATTACTTCAACGGCGACTTCTATCCGCGCCCGACCATGTGCTATGTGGAGCACTGCAAGCACATCACGTTCACCGGCATCACCATGCAGAACGCACCGTTCTGGACCTTGCATCCGGCGGGCTGCGACGATGTGCTCATTCAGGGCATCCGCGTGCTCAATCCGCTCGACTGCACCAATTCGGACGGCATCGACCCGGATCATTCCACCAATGTCCGCATCATCGGCTGCCACGTTACCTGCGCCGATGACTGCATCTGCCTGAAGTGCTCGGCGGGCAACATGGAGTACGGCCCGTGCAGGAATATCATCATTTCCGGCTGCACGCTCACCTCGACCTCGGCCGCACTCAAGATCGGCACCGAGGGCACCGGCGATTTTGAGAACGTCATCGTCGATAACTGCATCATCTCGAACAGCAACCGCGGCATCTCGATCCAGGTGCGCGACGGCGGCCACGCGAAGAACGTTTCGTTCTCGAATATCATCATCGAAACCCGCCGCTTCGCGGACTGCTGGTGGGGAACGGCCGAGCCCATCGTGCTCACCACCCACGAGCGCAATGAGGGCGTGCCGAGCGGCAAGATCTCGAACATCCGCTTCACCAATATCACCTGCGACAGTGAGAACGGCGTGTTCCTCTCCGGCTGTGAGGGCAATCACATCGAGGATGTGCTGTTCGACCGCGTGCAGGTAACGCTCCGCCGCAAGAGCAAGTGGGAGCGCGGCCTGTACGATCTGCGCCCGGGCCACGATCAGGGCATCGAGAAGATCACCTCGGCGGGCTTCCTGATGCGCCGCGCGGACGACATTACGCTGCGCGACTGCCGCGTGCGCTTCGAGGGCGAGGATCTGTCCGATTTCGGTCAGGCCGTGTATGCTTACGAGTGCGGCAAGATCGAGCTCGAGCGCTTTGACGGCAAAGCTGCAAGAGAGGGCTTCGAGGACGTAGAGCTCGCGTAAAGACGATTGAAAATGGAGAATGGAAAACGACGTAACGGTCGGCCATTCTCCATTTTTTCATTTCTGCCGGATGATTTGCGCTGCGTGAGCGCGGCGCAGCGGCTCGGCGCACCGTTTACGGGATAATGTATCCGTTTACAAACCTCGGATTGTCCTATATACTATATAATAAGGCAAACGAAAGGAGTGCAGACATTGTTCGAATGGTTCAATGAATTTATGGCTTCTCCGCTGGGGAAGTTTATTTCCACGGGCATACTGGCCGTGGCGGTGCTTTTGCTGACGCTGGTGGCGGCGAACGTTGTCAGCAGGCTGATGAAAAAGCTGGTGGATCGTCACCGGAAGAGCAACAGCAGCATCGCAACGGTGCTGGGCTTTGTGCGCTACATAGCGGTCGCGGCGGTGTACTTTGCGGGCGGCATGGTCATTGTCGGCGCGATACCGGTGCTGTCGAGTGCGGTACGCACGCTGCTGGCTACCGGCGGCGTGATCGCGGTCGTTGCCGGTCTTGCCGCGCAGGAGGCGCTGGGCAGCGTGGTCAGCGGCATGATGATCCTCGCGTTCAAGCCGTTCAAGATGGGCGATGTGGTGCGCTATGTCGATAATGACATCACCGGCACGGTCGAGGAGATCACGCTGCACCATACAGCCATCCGCACGTTCGAGAACAAGCGTGTCATCATCCCGAACAGCAAGATGAACAGCGCCATCATCGAGAACGCCGACTACGCGGACAGTAAGGTCTGCGTGTTCCTGACGGTGGGCATCACCTACGAGAGCGACCTCAAAAAAGCCAAAGAGCTGTTCGCCCGCGAGGTGGAGAAGCAGCCGGGCTTCCTCGACATCCGCACCGACCAGCAGAAGCAGGACGGCGTACCGGCCGTGCCGGTCGTGGTGCTCGAGCTGGCGGATTCGGCGGTCGTGCTGCGCGCCTCGCTCTGGGCCAAGGATAACGCCACCGCGTTCGCGCTCAAGTGCGCCGTAAACGAGGGCATTAAGCTCACCTATGACACGGAGGGGATTGGTATTGCGTACCCGCACCTGCAAATTGTAGAGTCTGTGAAAGAGAGCTTTAAGAAGAGTGAAGAGTGAGGAGTGAAGAGTGGAGAGATTGTTTGGATGAAACTGGGTGCAGGAAAACCGTTACATTCTCTCCACTCTCCAATCTCTTAAAAGCTCTCCACTCTAATAAAAGCAAGATATTGCAAGAAACCCACCCTCCAACCCGCTATAATGGGGGTAAAAAGAAAGGAAGGAACCGAAAATGGAAAAGATTCGTGTCGGCGTGATCGGCATTGGCGACATCAGCAATGTTTATCTGAATAATCTGAAGAAATACGATGCGGTAGAGGTCGTGGCGTGTGCCTCGCGCGGACTGGAGAAAGCGCAGCGCAAGGCGGCGGAGCACGGCATCCCGAAAGCATATGCCTCGGGCATGGAGCTCATTGCCGACCCGGACATCGACCTCATCCTCAACCTGACGACACCGCAGGCGCATTATGCGTACAATCTGGCGGCGCTGGAGGCGGGCAAGCACGTTTACACCGAAAAGCCGCTGGCGATGACGTTCGCGCAGGGACAGGAGCTGGTTTCCCTCGCGAAAGAGAAAGGGCTGCTCATCGGCTGTGCGCCGGATACGTTCCTCGGCGGGCGTTTGCAGAACATCCGCGAGCTGATCGACAGCGGCAGGCTGGGCCGCATCACGGGCGGCGGCGCGTGGTTTGTCGGCCACGGACACGAGTTCCATCATCCGGCACCGGCGTTCTTCTATCAGCCGGGCGCAGGCCCGCTGTACGATATGGGCCCGTATTACGTCACGGCGCTGCTCAGTCTGCTGGGCCCGGTAAAGCGCGTATGCGCGATGGCGACCAAGGCAGGGGACACGCGCACCGTACCCTCCGGCCCGAGCAAGGGACAGGTGCTGCCGGTG
The DNA here is from genome assembly GCA_934504345.1 of uncultured Agathobaculum sp. GTDB lineage: Bacteria > Bacillota > Clostridia > Oscillospirales > Butyricicoccaceae > Agathobaculum. The sequence goes on from CAKSVR010000022.1 coordinate 24,754, forward strand.
GATGTGGACACCCACATCAACGCCATCCTCGAGTTCGTCTGCGGCGCACAGGTGACGTTAACGTGCAGCTTTGACGTTTGGGATTCCGAGCTGCCGCGCATGGAAATCTACGGCACGGAGGGCACGGTGCTCATCGACGAGAAAGACCCGATCTCCGGCCCGAATCTGTTCGGCGGCGATACGCTCATGCGTACACCCGACCAGTACCGCTGGGCGGATGCCGAGCGTCGTCCGGAGAACGTGAACGCGCCGTGGCCGGTCGTGCCGAACAGCCATCCGTTCAATTCGGTCAGCCACGCCGAGAACCCGCGCGGCATCGGACTGGTAGATCTCGTGTATGCGCTCCGCGAGGGCCGCACGCCGCGTGCCTCCGGCGAGATGGCGCTGCATTCGCTCGAGGTGATGGAGTGCATCCTGCGGAGTGCCCACGAGCACGTTTTCTGCGAGCCGACCACCACGTTCGAACAGCCTAAGCCGCTGGACTGGCAGTAACTCAAAATGAAAAATGGAGAATGCGCCCGTGATGGGACATTCTCCATTTTTTCTCATAAAAACGCAAAAAGTAAGCGAAATACCTGCTTTTCGCTTAACTTTGTTGAATGACTATGGTATAATGATGTTGTTGCCCTACTGATTCCCGGCAACGGGAAGGAGGTGCATACGTTGGAAACCATGTTATCGTTGGCCTGCTCGATCGCGGCAAATGTAATCGCCTATTACATCTGCAAGTGGCTGGATGAGCAGAGTAGGGACAACTAAGGCCCCGGTTTAAGCCACCGCAACGGAATAGAAGACCCCGGAGAATGGCACTCTCCGGGGTCTTCGCATACGTTGGATAGATAGTATCGTTGTATATATAGTATAGCACCGCTTTCCGGATAATGCAAGGGTTTATCCGGAAAAATCACTCCCCGATGCCGCAAAGCCCATTACCCTCAGTGACGATATACGACAGATCATCCCTGACATACAGCACGACATCGGGCTGATAGTCTGCGATATAATCGAGGATATTCTCGCCGGTATAATGGCGGTAATCCAGCGAACGCATCTCGTCGAACGAGGTATACAGGATGCTCTCGAGCGCATTCGTGAACGAATCACCGACCACGAGCACGCGCGGGAGCTCCGGCCGGCTGGTCTTGATGACCGTTTCGGCAATATCGCCGCCCATATAGTAATTGTACACGTTGCGGAAGCTCTCATTCACCACCGTGCTCTCGACCGGCTGGCCGTTGTCCTCACGGGTGAACGGCACGGGCGTGCCGAGCGTAAAGCCGTACAGCTTATCCTCGGATTTATACTCGCCGAGCAGCTTGCGGGCGCGCGAGCCGAGGAACGGCGTATCCTCGATGGGATAGATGGTCACATCGGTCGTTACCGGCGCGTTGACACCCAGCTCGTTCAGGTGCTCCATCGTGTGCAGGTAGGTTTCATACGCGCCGCAGAAGTTATAATGATGGTCGGTCTTGCTGTAATACTTTTCCGGGTCTGTGCAGAGGTAATCGCCCATATGCAGGCAGTCGATGCCGCGCTCGTCCAGCCCGGCGAGGAAATCCTCACGGATGGCATCGCTGGCGTAGGCGTTGGGCGTGAGGTACGCCGGATACTTGTACCGCAGGGCGTTGCTCTGCTCGGGCATGGCAAGATAGACGAACTTTGCGCCGATGCTCTCGCACGCGGCATTCACCCTGGTGAGCGCATCCAGCTCGGTCTGCATGGCGGTGTGGTCGTAGTCGGGGAGCGGCTTGCTGTGATAGGGCAGGAGCGTGTCGCCCGCGACAACGGTGTCGCTGATGACCGGGTCGCGCAGCGCAAGCTCTTTGCGGACGTTCAGCCGCAGCAGCGGCACGCGGAACGCGAGGTGGTCGCTGATGAAGTCCTCTACGCCGGAGAAGTAGGAGCCGTCCATAAGGGAGGCTTTGGTCAGCACCGGAAAAGCCGCCAGCGAACGGTTCTCGTAGTAGGATGTGCTCTCGCGCGGCTGGAGCACGCTTGCGACAGGGATCAGCGCCAGCACGCCGCAGAACAGCGCCGTTTTGACGATATGCTTGATGTTTTTCATGTCAGCGCCTCCTTAGAACCGGAAATAGATGAACGGATTGTAGCTGCTGGCTAAAAGGCTCATCATGCACAGCAGGAACAGCCCGGCCAGCACGGGGATTTCGAGCACACGCCATGCGCGGGTTTCCCGCAGACGAGGGAACACCGGCGCAGACAGCACGGCACCGCCCAGCAGATACGGCCAGAACCGCACGAGATACTCGGTGACGAAGCGGTTTACCGGCAGGGAGGAGGTGAACATACTGCCGAGGTACTGCACGGCCAGTCCCATCGAATCGCTGCGGAAGAACACCCAGCCGATGACGATGAAGAACAGCGCGTAAACGTGCCGGAGCACAGCGGGCAGACGGTCGATGAGCCGCGACAGGAATTTCTTTTCGAGGATGAGCAGGATGCCGAAGTACAGTCCCCACGCCATGAATGTCCAGTTCGCGCCGTGCCAGAACCCGGTCAGTGTCCATACGGCCAGCAGGTTGCAGATATGCCGTGCGGGCGAACAGCGGTTGCCGCCCAGCGGGATGTAAACATAGTCGCGGAACCATGTGGACAGCGAAATGTGCCAGCGCCGCCAGAATTCGGTGACGGACTTGCTGATGTACGGGTAATTGAAGTTCTCGAGGAACGTAAAGCCGAACATCTTGCCCAGACCGATGGCCATATCCGAGTAGCCGGAAAAGTCAAAGTAGATTTGCAGGGTGTAGCCGATCGCGCCCATCCACGCGCCTGCGGCGGAGAGCTCGTGCGGCGCATAGGCGAAAATGCCGTCCGCGATCTGCGCGAACACGTTGGACAGCAGCACTTTCTTCGAAAGACCGTAGATAAATCGGCTCACGCCCTCGGAGAACTGCGGGATGCTGTGCTCACGCACCGCCAGCTGCTCGTTTACATCATGGTAGCGCACGATAGGGCCCGCGATGAGCTGCGGGAACATGGAAACGTACAGCGCCAGCGAGAACGGGTCGTGCTGCGGCGGCACCTCGCGGCGGTAAACGTCGATGACATAGCTGAGCGCCTGAAACGTGTAGAACGAAATACCGATGGGCATGACGATGCTCGTCACCGGCACGGAAAGGCCGAACAGGCTGTCCGCCGTGCGGATGAAGAAGTTTAGGTACTTGAATACGCCCAGCAGACTAAGATTGGCGATAACGCACAAAATGAGCAGTGGTTTTCTGTATGTACTACGCATTGACAGACCAAACAGGTAGTTCATCAAAATGGACAGCACCAGCATGACGATGAGCTTGGGCTCACCGTAGAAGTAAAAGAACAGGCTGAACAGCAGCAGCACCATGTTCCGCGCGCGGACGAAGCGCTTCGGCACGATGTAGTAGCAGGTCAGCACAGCAGGCAGGAACGCGAATAGAAAGATCAGACTGCTGAAAACCAAGGAAAATCCCCCCAATATTGTTTGACGGTTTATTTTACCACGATTCGACAGAAGATACAAGGCGGAGGAATAGGAAAATACACTTAGCGGTAAGAGCCTTTAAGAAGAGTGAAGAGCTTTTAATAGAGTGAAGAGTGGAGAGTTGAGAGTGAAGAGAATGTAACGGTTTTCCTGCACGCAGTTCTATCGAAACAATCTCTCCACTCTTCACTCCTCACTCTCCACTCTGAAAAAACCCTCCTATCTGTATCGCACGTTTCCGCTTTACTTTTCCGCAGGGTAATGGTATGATAGAATTAACCTACTATAAAAGGGGAGGAAAGACAAATGAAAAAAATGAAGATCGCTCTCGCCTCGATGCTGGTCGCGGCGGGCATTACGGCCACCGCCGGTGCGGCGAATTTCACGAACTGCGCCGACCGCCTGAAGGATGTGGGACTGTTTCAGGGCACGAATCAGGGCTATCAGCTCGACCGCGCGCCGACCCGTGCGGAGGCTTCCGCCATGCTGGTGCGCCTGCTCGGCAAGGAGGAAGAGGCCAAGAGCCTGACCTACACCGCACCGTTCACCGACCTTGTCGGCTGGGAGAAGCCCTATGTGCAGTATCTGTACGACAACGGCCTTGCCAACGGCACGAGCGCGACGACCTATAACCCGTCCGGCAAGTGCTCCGCGCAGATGTACACCACGTTCCTGCTGCGTGCGCTGAACTATTCGGACAAGCGCGGCGATTTCAGCTACGCCGAGGCGCTGGACTTCGGTGAAGCCCGCGGACTGGTTGATGCCTATAACTGCAACACCAAGAATTTCCTGCGCGACAACGTTGTCGCGATGAGCCTTACTGCGCTCGGCACCGAGTACAATGACGGCAGTCACCGTCTGCTGCTCGACAAGCTGATCGGTGATGGCGCGGTGGACAAGCTCAAGGCCGCTTCGCTGACCGACTTCTTCGTTGATGCCGAGGCGTTCAATGTAGCCGCTGAGAACTCCGCTGCCGACACCAAGAGCGCGATGGATCTCAATATGTCGATGCACGTTGCCGAATCCGGCAAGACGATGTACAGCCTCACCATGCCGATGAGCATCAAGACTGACATGAACCTGACCGATCTGGACAAGTCCAAGATGGAAATGACCGGCAAGATGAGCCTCAAGCTCGACCCGTCGCTCGCAGAGGGCGGCCAGACCGATATTCAGCAGGATATCAAGTATTATTACACCAACGGCGTGTACTACATGGATATGGGTGCGGCCGGCAAGACCAAGATGGCGATGTCGTTCGACGATGTGCTGAGCGGCATGGATATGACCAGCCTGAACAGCGATATTCCGGCAAGCCTGATCAACAAGATCACCAAGAACGGCAACACCATGACCGTTACCTATAATATGGATGGTATGTTCGGCTCCGAGCTGTTTGACGAGCTGTTCGCCAGCCTCACGGACGGCATGAAGATCTCCGTTAAGGATCTGAACGTCACCGCGACTGTCACCGGCGGCAAGATCACCGGCTCCGCGCTCACCGGCGATATCAATATCACCGCGCTGGGCACGACCATGACGGCTTCTGTCAGCGCCACCACCAAGGTAACGGCCACCGGCGACAGCGTAAAGGTAACGCTGCCGACCGACCTCTCGGCCTACACCGACATCAACGATATGATCGAGGGTCAGTAAGGCTTGACAGCCTCCGCGCGTTGTGATAGACTGTATTCACTAAAATTTGTGTGGATTTTTATAGCGCAGAGCTTTTTTCGCCGCACAGCTGAGCATTTTCGCTCGGCTGTGCGGCTTTTCTGCGTGAAAGAGGAGGAAAGACACTTGAACGAACGATTTATGCGGGAAAAGCCCGTGCTGCCGCTGCTGCTGTCGATGGCGCTGCCGATGGTGCTCTCGATGCTGGTCAACTCGCTGTACAACATCATCGACAGCCTGTTCGTGGCAAAGCTGGGCGAGGATGCCATCACGGCGCTGTCGCTGGTGTTCCCGGTGCAGAATCTGATAAACGCGTTGGCCATCGGCTTCGGTGTGGGTATCAACGCGGTCATTTCGTACCATCTCGGCGCGGGTGAGCGTGACAAGGCCGATGCGGCGGCTGTGCGCGGCGTGGCGTGTTCGGTGCTGCACGGCATCGTGTGTACGGCAGCGGGCATCGCCGTCATGCCGTGGTTTCTGCGGCTGTTCACGGATGCGGAGAACGTGGTGTCGCTCGGCGTAGAATATGCCGATATGGCGTTCCTGTTCGCGGCGGCGCTGATGGCGCAGCTGGCGTTCGAGAAGATCTATCAGGCGATGGGCTGCATGAAAGTCACCATGCTGGCGGTGGTGTCCGGCTGCGTGACGAATATCGTGCTCGATCCGCTGCTCATCTTCGGCATCGGCCCGTTCCCGCAGATGGGGATGCGCGGCGCGGCGCTGGCCACCGGCATCGGACAGACGGTGCCGCTGGCGGGCTATCTGGTGCTGTACAGCATCCGTCCGGCGGCGGTGCGCCTGCGGAAAAACGGTCTGACCGGTATGCCCGGTCTGACCAGAAGGCTGTATGCGGTCGGCATTCCGGCGGCGCTCAACCTTGCGCTGCCGTCCCTGCTGGTTTCCTGCCTGAATGCACTGCTGGCGGGCAGTCAGGCGTATGTGGTCGTGCTGGGTATCTACTATAAGCTGCAAACGTTCCTGTATATGCCCGCAAGCGGCATCATTCAGGGCATGAGGCCGGTCATCGGCTATAACTACGGCGCAGGCGAGCGGGAGCGGGTACACCGTATCTTCCGGGTAACGCTGGCGCTGTGCGCGTGTATCATGGCCGCCGGAACCGTGCTGTGCCTGCTGTTCGCCGCACCGCTGATGGGTCTGTTCACCGAGAACGCGCAGACCATCGCCATCGGCGCGCACGCCCTGCGGGTGATCTGCATTGGCTTTGTCGTGTCGGCGGTGTCGGTTGCGGCTTCGGGTGCGCTCGAGGGACTGGGCCGCGGTACGGCCTCGCTGGTCATCTCGCTGTGCCGCTATACGGTCGTGATCCTGCCTGCGGCGGTCGTGCTGTGCCGTGCTGCGGGCGCTGTCGGCGTGTGGCACGCCTTCTGGGTGACAGAGATCGTGTCGGCGGGCGTTTCGCTGGCGGCGTGGAAGCGAAGCTGTGACTGAGAAGCCGAAAAAGAGTGCGGAGTGAAGAGCGGAGAGCTGACGTTTGGTTTGCGTTGGTTCTCCGTTTTTCATTTGTATATTGCCGAAACAAACGCTCTTCACGCACTGTATACGCTGCATTATTCATCTGAACTGCTATAACGATCTCTCCACTCTTCACTCTCCAATCTCCACTCTGATAAAAAGGTACTTGACACACCCCTGGTTTCTATGGTATTATTTTAACGCGATAAAGTGATAAAGGAGCAGCGGACATGAACCGTTTTCGAATTTCCACCCCGGAGGGAACCCGGGATTTACTGTTTTCCTCGTGCCGTGCGCTGCGGCAGACCGAGAACGCCGTGCGTGAAGCGCTCGAGGAGCGCGGTTACAGCGAGATCATCACACCGGCGGTCGAGTATTTCGATGTATTCGCACAGGCGAATCCGGAGCTCGATCAGGATCAGATGCTCAAGATCATCGACAAGTCGGGCCGCATCTGCGTAGCCCGTCCGGATAACACCACGCCTATCGCGCGTATCGCGGCGACTCGTCTGGATGATGCGGCTCTGCCGGTGCGCCTGTATTACAGCCAGAAGGTGTTCCGCTCGGTTTCGGGCGACCACGGCCACAAAGGCGAGTTTTTGCAGGTCGGCGCGGAGTTCATCGGCGCGGACGGCCTGCCCGCCGACAAGGACATCCTCACAGCGGCGTTCGCGGCGCTCAGCAAGACCGGCGCGGACAACTTCCGCGTGGAGCTCGGCCACGCCGAGATCTACAAGGCGCTGATGGATGAGCTGGGCGCGGATACCCAGTCCGCTGAGGCTATCCGCCGCTTGATCGAGAACAAGTCGTTCGCCGCGCTCGGTGATGCGCTCGAGCCGTTCAAGGGAAAACCCGCCGCAAAGGCGCTCGGCGCGATGCCCAATCTGTTCGGCGGCATCGAGGTGCTCGACGAGGTCGAATCGCTCACCGGCAACGTGCGTGTGCTCGGCGCGACCTCCTATCTGCGCCGTCTGTATACCGCGCTGGATGAGGCGGGCTACGGCGGCCGCATTATGATCGACCTCGGCCTTGTTCACGAGATGGATTACTACACCGGCATCATGTTCCGCGGCTATATCGGCGGTGCGGGCGCGGCTATCCTCTCGGGCGGCCGTTACAACGCCCTGTGCGCCAAGTTCGGCAAGGATATGCCCGCCGGCGGCTTCGGCATCGATGTGGAGAGTGTCGCGGAGAGCCTTGCAGGCGCGAGCCGTCCCGAGGTCGCGACCCGCCGCGATACCGTGCGTATCGCGCTCACCAAGGGCCGACTGGAAAAGAAAACGCTGGCGCTGCTCAAGGACGCGGGCTACGACATCTCCGAGCTGGAGGCCGGAACGCGCAAGCTCATCTTCACCCTGCCGGACAGCGGCGTGGAGATCGTGCTCAGCAAGGCCGCGGACGTTATCACCTACGTTGAGCACGGCGTGTGCGATATGGGCGTGGTCGGCAAGGATACCATCATGGAAAAGGGCGGCAGCTTCTATGAAATGGTAGACCTCGGCTTCGGCAAATGCCGCTTTGCCCTCGCCACCAAGAAGGGCAAGGACGTGTACGGCGGCTATAAGACCCCGGTCATCGCCACCAAGTACCCGGCAGTGACCAAGGCGTTCTTCAACAAGAAGAATATGGATGTGGAAACCATCAAGATCGAAGGCTCGGTCGAGCTGGCGCCGCTGCTCGAGCTGGCAGACGGCATCGTGGATATTGTCGAAACCGGCACAACGCTCAAGGAGAACGGCCTCGAGGTCGTCGAGGACGTAGCGCCCATCTCGGCAAGAGTGATCGTCAACCTCGCCAGCGCCAAAATGAAGAAAGCCGCGATTCAGAAAGTTATCGCAGAGCTCGAAAACGGTTTGGAGAAGTAATCCAATACATATTATATATAAATCATATTCGTAGGGCGGGGTGCCCTCACCCCGCCGTGTAAACCGGAACGCAAACCGTAAAACAACGGATATCATGTAAACCGTAACCCACATAACACCCACATCATCCGGTGGTTTATTGGGGAACGGCGGGGTGAGGGCACCCCGCCCTACGGAACATTTATAGCAATATCCGTGGACGGAAACGGTTGACACAAAGGGGAATACCACAATGTTTATGAAAACAGTCCTCGCGGACGGACAGGCAGAGCAGCAAGTCATCCGCGAAATGAAAGCCCGTGCGGCAGGCGCGCGCGGCGATATTGAACAGATCGTGCGCGGCGTGATGGCCGACGTACAGGCACGCGGCTGGGAGGCCGTAGTCGAATACGCAGAGAAGTTTGACGGCAAAGCGCCGTACATCGTCGAGCCCAGGGTGCTCGATGATGCCTACAACGCCTGCGACCCGAAGCTCATCGCGGCGCTGGAAAAGGCCGCGGCGAACATCCGCGACTACCACGAGCAGATGCTCGTCAAAACGTGGGAGTGGAACCGCTCCAAGGGCGAAACCCTCGGTCAGACCGTGCGCGGACTTTCGCGTGTCGGCATCTATGTGCCGGGCGGCACGGCGGCGTATCCGTCGAGCGTGCTGATGAACGCCATTCCGGCCAAGGTCGCGGGTGTCGGCGAGCTCATTATGGTGACACCGCCGACCGAGAATATGTCGAACGAAGTCCTCGCGGCGGCGAAGATCGCCGGTGTGGATACCGTTATCGCCATCGGCGGCACGCAGGCCATCGCGGCGCTGACCTACGGCGCGGGTTTCATCCCGCGGGTGGACAAGATCGTCGGCCCGGGCAACGCATTCGTTGCGGCAGCCAAAAAGCTGGCGTTCGGCACGGTTGATATCGACATGATCGCCGGCCCGTCCGAGGTGCTGGTCATCGCGGACCACACCGCCAACCCGACCTATGTTGCCGCCGATCTGCTCAGTCAGGCCGAGCACGACAAGCTGGCCTCCGCCGTCCTGCTGACCGATTCCATGGCACAGGCACAGGCCATCTCGTGCGAGATGGAGCGGCAGGCAAAGCAGCTCCCGCGCTGGGACATCATCAAGGAGAGCGTTGCAAATTACGGCTGCGCCATCGTGTTTGACGACCTCAAGGATGCCTGCAAAATGGCCGATGTGGTCGCGCCGGAGCATCTGGAGGTCGTAACGGCCGCGCCGCGTGAGCTGCTGCCGTACCTGCACAACGCAGGCGCCATCTTCCTCGGGCAGTATGCGCCCGAACCGCTCGGCGACTATATGGCGGGCCCGTGCCACGTTCTGCCGACCTCGGGCACGGCGCGTTTCTTCTCGCCGCTGTCCACCGACACGTTCTTGAAGAAAACCAGCGTCATCGAGTACACACGCGATGCACTCGAGAGCTATGCACAGGATATTATCGCGCTCGCGCAGAGCGAGCACCTGGACGCGCACGCAAACTCTATCGCGGTGCGCTTTGCGGAGGAAAACGACAATGAGAACCGCTGAAATCAAACGGAAAACCAAGGAAACCGACATCGAGCTCACGCTGACCTTAGAGGGCGGCGAACGCAGGATCGACACCGGCATCGGCTTCTTCGACCATATGCTCAACAGCTTTGCCGTGCATTCGGGCTTCGGCCTCACGCTCACCTGCAAGGGCGACCTCGAGGTGGACGGCCATCACTCGGTCGAGGACTGCGGCATCGCACTCGGTCAGGCGCTCGCACAGTGCCTTGGCGATAAGGCGGGCATCGCGCGGTTCGGACAGGCGTTCGTGCCGATGGACGAGGCGCTCGGCTTCTGTGCGCTGGATATTTCCGGCCGTCCGTATCT
>CAKSVR010000023.1 GCA_934504345.1 uncultured Agathobaculum sp.
GAACACAGTAGTTAAGCTCGTTTACGGTGACAATACTTGGCTGGTGACGGCCCGGGAAGATAACTCAACGCCTACATTCAAGCAGCAACGAAAGTTGCTGCTTTTTCTATACTGCTGAGAGGAAAAACGCCGATGTATCAGTATATTTTATTTGATTTGGACGGCACACTCACCGATTCCAGCGAGGGCATCACCAAATCGGTGCAGTATGCGCTGGATAAAATGGGCATTCACGAGCCGGACCTGAAGCCGCTGGAGCGCTTTATCGGCCCGCCGCTGTACGACGAATTCCGCCGCAGCTACGGCTTTGACGATGCCGAGGCCAAGCAGGCCATCGACTTCTACCGCGAACGCTTCGGCGTGGTCGGCTGGAAAGAAAATCTGCTCTACGATGGTATTCCGGAGCTGCTGAAGGCCCTGACGGAGGCCGGAAAGACCCTGTCAACCGCCTCGTCCAAACCGGCGTTTTTTGTTGATAAAATTGTCAAATATTTCAATATTGAGCAGTTTTTCACCGTGGTTTCTGGTGCAACGCTGGATGGCTCCATCGGCACCAAGACACAGGTGGTGCAGCAGGCGCTCGAACGCCTGAACGTACAGGATCGCTCTCAGGCGGTGCTGATAGGCGACCGGCTGCACGATGCGGAGGGTGCCCGCGCGTGCGGCATCGACTGCATCGGCGTTACATTCGGCTTTGGCAGCCGTGAGGAGCTGGAGAGCGCCGGCGCGAACCATGTGGTGGACCGCGTGGACGAGCTCCTGCCGCTGCTGGTTCGATAAAATACGAAACGTAAAAACCGAGAGGAATATTCCTCTCGGTTTTATTTTGCGCGAAACTGTTTGCTGTTTCCATGCATCTGCCGTCCGTTTGGGGCGGCTTTTTCTGTATTTGTGCCCGAATGAGAAAATCGCGCAAAAAAACTGCGATTTATACAGGTTTTCTCTCCAATTGAGCGGAATATTGTGCTATAATATATTCTGAATAATAGTGCATTGAAAGGAGTTCTCTCCGTGGCAGATATTACCGTACAAAACCTGACCAAATACTATGGCGACCGCCTGATTTTGAAGGACATCTCTTTCGACATTCAGCCGGGCGAAAAAGTTGCCATTTTGGGCGCAAACGGCGCGGGAAAGACCACTTTACTCAATATTTTGACCGGTCGGCTGTCGTATGACGGCGGCCATGTCGCATTCGGACAGGGACGAACTGCTGGTGTCATCGACCAGATGCCGGACTTCCCGCCGGAATCCACCGTGGAGGACATCCTCCGGCTGGCATTCAAGGAATCCGATGAGGTCGCGGCGGCTATGGATGCGCTGACCGACGAAATGACCCGCAAGCCGGACGATGCCTCGCTGCTCAAACGCTACGCGCAGCTGGAAACCCGGCTGGAGATTCTCGGCGGCTACAACCGCGATTATGAGATCGACCGCGTGTGCAACGGCCTTGAGATCGCACAGGAGATGCGCTCGCAGCGGTTTGAGCTGCTCTCCGGCGGCGAAAAAACGCGCATCAACCTTGCACGCATCATTCTGGAGCAGACCGATGTACTGCTGCTCGACGAGCCGACCAACCACCTTGACATGGATGCGGTGGACTGGCTGGGCAATTACCTCGAGAATTACCGCGGCACGGTGCTCATCATCTCGCATGACCGCTGGTTCATCGACCAGTGCTGCGACCGCGTGATCGAGATTCACGACTGCACCTGTGATTTTTACAACGGCAACTACTCGTACTACGCAGTCGAGCGCGAACGCCGCCGCGAGGAACAGCTCAAGCACCACGAGCACGAGCTGGCCGAGAAAAAACGTCTGGAAGCGACCGCGCGCTCCATGCATGAGCACGGCACCGAGCATCTGGCGAAGCGTGCCGCTTCCATCGAGAAGCGCATTGCGCGCATGAAAGTCACCGACCGGCCCAAGACCGACAAGAAAATGACGGTCACGTTTGGCGACCCGAACTACGAAACTGAAGAAGTGCTCAAGGTCCGCGATATTACGAAAAGTTATGACGGCCGGGAGATATTACACAACGTATCGTTCAACATCCGCAACCGCGAGCGTGTCGCGCTGCTGGGCGCGAATGGCGCGGGCAAGACGACCATGCTCAAGATCCTGCTGGGCGAGGAAGTGCCGGACGGCGGCGTGATCCGCAAGGGCGTGGGCCTCAAACCGGCCTATCTGCCGCAGCAGGTGCATTTCGCCAACCCGCACCGCAACCTGATCGACACGCTCATCTATGACAAGAACGTGTCCATGCAGGTGGCGCGAAACCGCCTCGGCTCGTTTCAGTTTACCGGCGAAACCCAGCTGAAAACCGTGGATATGCTGTCCGGCGGTGAGAAAAGCCGCCTGCGGCTGTGTGAGCTGATGTACGATCCGCTCAATCTGCTCATCCTTGACGAGCCGACCAACCACCTTGACCTTGCCTCGCGCGAATGGATCGAGGAGGCAGTCGAGGCGTTCGACGGCACGCTGCTGTTCGTATCGCACGACCGCTACTTCGTCGAGCGCTTCGCAACGCGCGTGCTGTACCTCGAAAACGGCCATCTGACCGACTTTATCGGCTCGTACAGCGCATTCCTCGACTGGCGCGCGAAAGGCGGCGGCGCTCTGCCTGAGGCGGCGCCCGCACCGGCACCCAAAAAGAAAAAGGCCGCCGTTCCGACACTGGATGACGTACCCAAGCCGCCCGAAAAGCCCAAGCGCACCGGCGGCACAAAGAATCTGCAAAAGCTGCTGAACACGCTCGAGCGCGAGATTTCGCAGATGGAAGCCCAGTCGTCCGACCTCGAACAGCAGATGGTGGAGGCGGCTTCGGATTCCGGCAGGCTGCTCGAGCTGATGACCGAAAAGGAAGCCTGTGACGAAAAACTCGCCGCAAAAATGGACGAATGGGAAGCCGTTGCGGCCGAGCTGGAGGAACTGCAATGAAAGAAAAAAGGGTATGGATAGGGCTTGCGACGCTGTTCGCCGTTATCGGTGTGCCGCAGCTGTTCTGGAAGCCGTCGAGGTTCGGCGGCGTGTTTTTGCTGGCGCTTGCCATCGGCTGTATGGGGGAATGGCTGATGCTGTGCGGGCGCGAAAAGCATAAGGCGTGCCGCATCCTGTCCCGCGTGGGACGGGTGCTGTTCGCGCTGTTCGTGCTGTCGTTCGCGGCGGTGCAGGTGTTCGTCATCGGCGTAACCTTTGAGGAGAACGACTACTCGGCCGCACCGCAGGCAGACTATTATCTGACACTGGGCGCACTCGTCAACCCGAACGGACAGCCCTCGGCGGCGCTGGCCGCGCGGTGCGACACCGCACTTGCGTTGCTGGAGGCCCATCCGGGCAGCTATGCCATCCTGTGCGGCGGTCAGGGCGGTGACGAGCCGCGCACCGAGGCCGTGGCCATGCAGGATTACATGATCGCGCACGGTGCAGATGCCGACCGCCTGATCTTAGAGGACAAGTCGAGCACCACCATCGAAAACATCGCCAACGCGAAAAAACTCCTGCCCGATGGAGCAGGAGCGGCGGTCATCACGAATGATTACCATCTGGCCCGCGCACGCCGTCTGCTGGCGCACGCCGGACTGGGCGATGCGGGCGTACCGGCGAAAACCCCTTATCCGGGACAGTGGGCGGCAGTCCGCTGCCGCGAATACTGCTCCATCATGGGGCTGGTGCTGACCGGCAGATGGTAACGAAATCTGGATGAATTCCCGTGTTTGACACGATTTGGAGATAAAGTATGTTTGAAAAACTGAAAGCCTTAGCGGCGCGGCTGGATGAGCTGGAAATGCGGCTTTCCGCGCCGGACCTATATGACGACCCTGAACGGGCGGCCAGGCTGCTGCGCGAGCGCAACGAGCTCGAGCCGATTGTCACTGCGTTCCGCGAATACGAGCAGGCACAGCGCACGCTGGACGATGCGACCGAAATGCTCTCCGACCCGGACATGAAAGAGCTGGCGCAGGAGGAATTGCAGCAGGCCAAGAGCGACATCGCCCGTCTGGAGGACGAGCTGAAGATTCTGTTGCTGCCCAAGGACCCGAACGACGAGAAGAACATCTACGTTGAGATTCGCGGCGGCGCGGGCGGCGAGGAAAGCGCGCTGTTCGCGGCCGACCTGTACCGAATGTACACGATGTACGCCGATAAGCGCGGCTGGCAGACCGAAGTGATGAACAAATCCGAAACCGAGCTCGGAGGATATAAGGAGATCGTGTTCCGCGTGGCGGGTGACAAGGTGTACTCGCGGCTCAAATTCGAGAGCGGCGTTCACCGCGTCCAGCGCGTGCCGGAAACCGAAAGTCAGGGCCGCGTGCACACCTCGACAACCACCGTGGCCGTGCTGCCCGAAGCCGAGGAGCTGGATTTCTATATCGACCCGAAGGATTTGCGTATCGACACGTTCCGCGCCTCCGGCGCGGGCGGTCAGCACATCAACAAGACCTCGTCCGCCATCCGCGTGACGCATATCCCGACCAACACGGTCGTAGAGTGTCAAGACGAGCGCAGCCAGCACAAGAACAAGGAGAAAGCGCTGTCCGTGCTGCGTTCTCGGCTGTACGAGGCCGAGGTGGAAAAGCAGCGTGCCGCCATCGCTGCCGACCGCAAAAGTCAGGTCGGCACCGGCGACCGCTCGGAGCGTATCCGCACCTACAATTTCCCGGAGAACCGCGTGTCCGACCATCGTATCAAGCTGACCATCTACAAGCTCGACCAGTTCCTGAACGGCGATATGGACGAGATCTTAGATGCGCTCATCGCGGCGGACACGGCGGAAAAGCTCAAGCAGCAGAGCGAAATGTAACCTTAGAACTGGATTTCGTCATCCTCATCGTCCCAGTCGTCCCACTTGTCCTCGGTCTGGCTCTCCAACTCAGCGTTGAGGTCGGACATATCGCCGAATTCCACGCGGCAGATGATCTTGGTGCAGGTGGTGAACAGCACGCGGACGTAAAACCGCTTGGGCACGCGCTCGTAAATGCGCGAAGCGCTTTCGGTGCCGCCGGCCTTGGTCTGCGGGCTGTTGGCGATATAGCCGACCTTGCCGATGTACGGCAGGAACGCGCGGATGGCATCGCTGTCATACGGGTTGCTCGGCTCCTTGATGCATCGGATAAGATTGCCGATCTTGAACGGTTCGAGGCCGTAATAGTGCTTAAAGCCTGTTATCGTGACGAAAATGTTCTTTGCCATAGAAAGCACTCCTTTCTGTATGCTTAGAGTATAGCAGAGAGGGTGTCCCATAAATGTCCCTTGCAGTAAAAGGAGGATTTTTTATGTTAAGGAGTGGGATTTGGCTGTTCCTGTTAGGTATCGCCGTGTTTGTTGCGGCGAGTGTGCAGCTGTTTCACGGCAAAACGAAGAAAGTACACTGGTGTATTTCGTGCGTGCTGGCAATCCTGCTTGTGGGGAGCGGGATTTGGAACGCGAACACTTATTTTGACCTCGGCATCGGCGTTCCCAAGACGTTTTCTGCGGAAAACTGGGCGAAAACCGCACCGGAGAAGCGGCATTTCATGGTCAGCGACCTGCAAAACAGCACCGAGCTTGTCGGCATGAGCGCGGACGAGGTGCGCGGCCTGCTCGGCACGCCGGATTATGCGGACACCGATACCTGTCTGTCGTATCTCATTGCACAGCCGTTTGATGAGGTAACGCTCGATTTGACACTGGAAAACGGCATTGTCACCAAAGCGGAAGAAAAAGACCATTGATAGATAAATGGAAGTGTAAACTGATGAAAACAACTCTTTTGACCCCGGAAACCGACGAAAATGCGGTAAAAACCGCCGCAGAGCTCATCCGAGCGGGAGAAGTGGTCGGTATGCCGACCGAAACCGTGTACGGCCTTGCGGCGAACGCGCTCAACGGCGAGGCGGTGAAGAAAATCTTCCTCGCGAAAGGCCGCCCGCAGGACAACCCGCTCATCGTCCACATCGCGGACTTTGAGCAGATTTACGACCTGTGTCCGGCCGTGCCGCCGCAGGCGAAACAGCTCGCGGAGGCGTTCTGGCCGGGCCCGCTGACCATGATCGTGCCCAAAGGCGACTGCATCCCGGACGAGGTTTCGTGCGGGCTGGACACGGTGGGCATCCGTCTGCCGTCGCACCCGATGGCGCGGGCGCTCATTCGCGAGAGCGGCGTGCCGCTGGCAGCACCGTCCGCGAATACTTCGGGCAGACCGTCCACGACCACGGCGGCGCACGTTATGCACGACATGGACGGCAAAATCGCGGCTGTACTGGACGGCGGCGCGTGCGGTGTGGGCGTGGAGAGCACGGTCATCACGCTGGCGCTCGAGCGGCCGCGTTTGCTGCGCCCGGGCGGCATCACGCTCGAGCAGCTTCGTTCGGTGCTCGGTGAGGTGGATGTTGACCGCGCCCTGTACGAGAAGATCGGCGATGATGTCAAGGTGTCCGCGCCCGGCATGAAGTACCGTCATTATGCGCCCAAGGCGCCGGTGACGGTCGTGCGCGGCGATCCGCAGGACACGGCAAAGTACATTGCAGCGCATATCGGGGACTCCACCGGCGTACTGTGCTTTGACGAATACCGCGAGATGTTCCCGCACTGCATCGTGGAGTGCTTCGGCTCGAAGGACGACCTCGGCACACAGGCACGCGAGGTGTTCGACCGCCTGCGGGCGTTCGATGATACCAGCGTAACGCAGATCTGGGCGCAGTGTCCGTCGGATGAGGGCCTCGGCCTCGCGGTGGCCAACCGCATCAAGAAAGCGGCGGGATTCGCGGTGGTGGAGGTTTAACATGGCTATTCCGAAATATGATGAAATGTATGACGATTTTTTGCGTGTATTGTCTGATGACAGAATGCATAGCTTGTCTAATATACAAGATGCGATTGCTAAAGAACGTCATCTAACAGCAGATGAATTAGCTGAACGGCTTCCGGAAAATAATGTTACTGTATTTAGAAATCGGATAACATGGACAAGGACATATTTAATGAAAGCGGGATTGATTTGTCCTGCTAAACGTGGTTATTGCAGAATAACAGAAGATGGACACAAATTATTAGCGAAGCGCCTGAAAAAGATAGACAATACTGTTTTAAGCCGGTATAAAGGTTTCCGGGCGTATCTAAATACTGAGAAAGAATTAGATGAAGAATCGCAAGTGCAATCCAAACGTTCGGTGAATGATGCACCGGCCAAACCAATCGGTATTATCGATGAAGCACCAGATGAAATGATTGCAGCAGCTTTTAGTACACTGAATAAAGCATTAGCTGATGAATTACTTCAAGAGATTATGGAACAAACGCCGGGGTTTTTTGAATGGTTAGTATCGAATCTTTTGGAGAAAATGGGGTATGGTGTTTCTGAATTAGAGCTAAGTAAAACAAGTCATCAATCTCGCGATGGCGGCATTGACGGCATCATTCGACAGGATAAGTTGGGATTCAGTAAAATTTACATTCAGGCGAAACGCTGGGATTTGAATACTGTTGTCAGCCGTCCGGAGCTACAAAAATTTTATGGTGCGTTGCCGAGTAGTGCGGCACATGGATTATTTATTACAACAGCGCGTTTTTCTGATGATGCGGTAAAATATGCACAAAGTAAGAATAATATTGTTTTAGTTGATGGAATACGCTTAGCAAATTTGATGATTGAAAATAATGTAGGCGTTTCGGTAGAAAAGCAGTATGTAATCAAACGATTGGATTCGGATTTCTTCCATGAAAAGTAGGGAAGTGAAACTAATGAAAA
Source organism: uncultured Agathobaculum sp. (assembly GCA_934504345.1). GTDB lineage: Bacteria > Bacillota > Clostridia > Oscillospirales > Butyricicoccaceae > Agathobaculum. The sequence goes on from CAKSVR010000023.1 coordinate 7,730, forward strand.
TCATCGGCTTGACCGGCGGCAGCGGCACCGGCAAAGGCACTGTCGCGGCGCGGATGCGCTCGCTCGGCGCGGGCTGGGTGAATGCGGATGCTGTCTACCGCACGCTCTGCGCGGAGAACCGCGAGATGCTGTCCGCACTCGATGCGGCGTTCGGCGGCGTGACTGACCAAAACGGTGCGCTCGACCGTCCGAAACTCGCGAAGATCGTGTTTTCCGACCCGGCAAGGCTGCGGCAGCTCAACGCTATCACCACGCCGTACATCCGCACGGCTTCACTCGAGGCCATCCGCGCGCAGAGCGCGTGTCCCATCGTGCTGTACGATGCGCCGACCCTGTTTGAAGCCGGCGCAGATGATTTCTGCGATGCGGTTATCGCGGTGCTCGCGCCGCACGACACCCGCGTTGCCCGCATCATCGAGCGGGACGGCCTGACGGACGAGGCCGCGCGTGCCCGCATCGATGCACAGCCGAACGACACGTTCTACCGCGAAAAATGCGGCTATATCATCGAAAACAACGGCGATCTCGATACCTTGTATCGGGATACCGATGCTTTATACAGTCAACTTATTAAGTAATTCGGATTTTCGTAAAGGAGAATGCAAAATGACTTCCGAACAGCTTTTTTACGACAAAAAGACCGGCTTTGACCGTCTGACCGACGAGGACAAGCAGGGCATTCAGACCTACGCCGAGGGCTACAAGAAGTTCCTCGACGAGAGCAAGACCGAGCGCGATGCTGTGCTGGAGATCGCCCGCATGGCCGAAAGCCGCGGCTTCCGCGCGTGGACGCGCGACGACACGCTGCGCCCGGGCGACAAGATCTACCGCATCAACCGCCACAAGGGCATCATGCTGGCTGTTATTGGCGAAAAGAGCCTCGCCGAGGGCGTGCGCCTGACCGCCGCGCACCTTGATGCGCCGCGTGTTGACATTCGCACCGTGCCGCTGTACGAGGACAACGGCATGGCGTTCTTCAAGACCCACTACTACGGCGGCATCAAGAAGTACCAGTGGACGGCCATTCCGCTCGAGCTGCGCGGCGTTGTCTGCGTGTGCGAGACCGGCGAGGTCAAGCGCGTACAGGTGCGCGTGGGCGACAAGCCGACCGACCCGAAATTCGTTATCACCGACCTGCTCCCGCACCTTGCAACCGAGCAGATGACACGCAAGGCAACTGAGGTCATCAAGGGCGAGGGCCTGAACATCCTCGTTGGCTCTGTTCCGAGCGAAACCGTGGACGAAAAGTGCAGCGAGAAGATCAAGCTCGCCATCATGGAGCACCTCAACCGCGAATACGGCATGACCGAGGCGGATTTCCTCTCTGCCGAGCTGTGCTGTGTCCCGGCGTTTGGCGCCTGCGACATCGGTTTTGACCGCTCGTTCGTCGGCGCTTACGGCCATGATGACCGCGTTTGCTCGTATCCGGCGGCGACCTCGCTGTTCGACCTGACCGAAACCCCGTCCCACACGGGCGTATGCCTGCTGGTGGACAAGGAGGAGATCGGTTCGGACGGCGTGACCGGTATGCAGTCCCGCGCGTTCGATACCTTTATGGCCGACCTCTGCCGCGCACAGGATGTGCTGCTCGACGAGTGCTTCGAAAACTCGGTCTGCCTGTCGGCGGATGTCTGCAACGCCTTTGACCCGAACTATCCGGAGGTTTCCGAAAAGCGCAACGATGCCCGCGCAAACTGCGGCTTTGCGCTCGTCAAGTACACCGGCGCACGCGGCAAGTCCGGCACTTCGGATGCAACCGCCGAGCTGATGGCGCGTATCCGCTGTATCTTTGACAAGGCGGGCGTTATCTGGCAGACCGGCCAGCTCGGCAAGGTCGATCAGGGCGGCGGCGGCACGGTCGCGATGTACCTCGCCAACCGCAACATCGATACCGTGGATGCGGGCGTTCCGGTGCTCTCCATGCACGCGCCGTTCGAGTGCATCGCCAAGCTCGATCTGTATATGGCCTACAAGGGCTTCGGTGCGTTCTACAAGGACTAAAACGGAGGTTTTTCCATGCTGTTGATTCAAAACGGACGGGTCCTCGACCCGTATACACAGGTAAACGCGCCGCGTGATGTGCTGATCGGTGACGACGGCATCATCGTGCAGGTGGCCGAGCGCATTGCTGCGCCCGCAGGCTGTACGGTATACGATGCCGGCGGGCTGACGGTATCTCCCGGCTTTGTGGACGGCCATGTACACTTCCGCGATCCGGGTCAGACCCAGAAGGAGGACGTGCTGACCGGTGCGGCGGCAGCGGCGGCAGGCGGCTACGCAACGGTGATCTGCATGGCGAACACCGTGCCGACCTGCGACACGCCCGAGATCATCCGCTATGTTGCCGACAAGGCCAAGAACTGCCCGGTGCAGGTTTTACAGGCGGGCTCTGTCACCAAGGGACTGAAAGGGCAGGAGCTGACCGACTTTGATGCACTGCTCGAAGCGGGCGCGCCGTGCCTGACCGACGATGGCATCAACCTGACGAGTGCGGCACTGTGCCGCACCGCCATGGTCGAGGCCGCCAAGCGCGGCACGCTGCTCTCATTCCACGAGGAGGAGCCCTCGCTCGTGCCTTCTCCGGGCGTGAACTACGGCTCGGAAGCCGCTGAGCACTTCGGCGTGCCCGGCGCGATGGCCAGCGCGGAATCCGCGATGATCGGCCGCGACATTGCGCTCGCGCTCGATACCGGCGCACGGGTGCTGTTCCAGCACGTTTCGTCCGCGCAGTCTGTCGCGCTCATTCGAGCGGGCAAGGCGCTGGGCGCACACATTTACGCAGAGGTCACGCCGCATCACCTGTCGCTGACCGAGGATGATGTACCCGCCCACGGCACTTACGCCCGCATGAATCCGCCGCTCCGCAAGGAGGCTGACCGTCAGGCGCTCATCGCCGCGCTGGCGGACGGCACGATCGATATGGTAGCGACCGATCACGCACCGCATACCGCCGAAGAAAAGGCCCGCGAGTTCGCGAAAGCGCCGTCCGGCATCACCGGACTGGAAACCGCATTCTCGGTGTGCAATACTTACCTCGTTAAGACCGGAAAGCTCACGCCGATGCAGCTCGTGGACCGCATGAGCAAAGCACCTGCCGAAATCTACGGCCTGACCGGCCGTGCCGTGCAGCAGGGCAATTTCGCCCGTCTGGTGCTGCTGGACTGGGATACGGAGAAAGTATACGAAACGTATAAATCGAAGGGAATCAACACTCCGTATACCGGAAAGCCGCTTGTCGGTTCGCCGAGAGCAATCGTTACGGGCAGCACCGTTACAGAGTGAAGATTGGAGAGTGCAGAGTGGAGAGAACGGAATGATTTGCGGTCATTTCATTCTGCGGGAGGCAATTCGCGTACACCGGACGGAAAATGCAGAAAAAACTCCGCATCTCGCTAACGCACAGCAGAACAGCAAAAAAGGGAGAAGCCCAGCCGGGCTTCTCCCTTTTTCGTTATCTTCTCTTGCGTGTGGGCGGCTTTTTCCCCTTGCCGGGTCGGCCGCCGCGGCCCTTGCCGCTGTGACGGCGGCGCTCGGCGCGATTGCCGCGCGGTATGCGGTCGGTGTCCTCGCGGCGGGCCGGACGGTCGAGCTTGTCCGATACCGGCAGAGAGCCCTCCGCGGGCGCAAAGTCGATCTGGCCGGTGGTGTCGCTCGCGGCGATCAGCTTGACACGGATGGGCGTGCCGATGGTGAAGCGCTTGCCGGTGTGGCGGCCTACCAGCGCCATGTGCTCCTCGTCGTACTGGTAGAAGTCGCCGGCCATCAGCTCGGCGCGGATGAGGCCCTCACAGCCGTTCTCGAGCGCAACGAACACGCCGAACGACTGCACGCCGGAAACCTCGCCGTCGAACTCCTCACCGATGAACTGCTGCATATACGCCGCGATGAACAGCTTGTCAATGTCGCGTTCGCAGTTGTCCGCCGCCTGTTCGCGGTTAGTGGACTGGTTCGCGGCCTCTTCGCACATATTTTCGTCTGCGGCGGTAAATTCCTCACCGGTGAGCGCCTTTTGCAGCATCCGATGCGCGATGAGATCGGGATAGCGGCGGATAGGAGAGGTAAAGTGCAGGTAGAACTTGGCCTTCAGACCGTAGTGGCCGATGCATTCATCCGCATAGCGGGCACGCGCCAGCGAACGCAGCAGCAGTGTCGGCAGAACGCGCTGTTTCGGGTCGTTCTTCGCGCCGCGCAGCACAGTCTGGAACTGGGCGGTGTCCTCGGGCTTGGACGGGTCGATGCGGTAGCCGAACGGCCGTGCGAACGAGGCGAACACGCGCAGCTTGTCCGGATCGGGGTTCTCATGGACACGGTAAACGGTCGGGTGCTCACGCTTGCACATGAACTCGGCAACCGCCTCATTGGCCTGAAGCATGAACTCCTCGATGAGCTTTTCGCTCTCGCCGCGTTCCCGGAAACGGATCTCGACCGGCTTGCCGGTTTCGTCCACACGGATCTCGGTCTCCGGGATGTCGAGCTCGAGCGCACCGCGCTCGATGCGGCGCTTGTACAGCGCGTGGGCGAGGCCATTCATCTTCTCGGCGGTTTCGACCAGAAATGCGTATTCCTCGCGCAGACCCTTGTCGCCCGCAAGGATTTTGTTGACCTTGTTGTACGTCATGCGCGCCTTGGAGCGGATAACGGACTTGGCGAACCTCGCGCCGTAGCGGCGGCCGTCCTTATCGACCTCCATCAGCGCGGAGAACGCCAGACGATCGACATTCGGATTGAGCGAGCAGATACCGTTGGACAGGGCAAACGGCAGCATCGGCACAACATGACCGGGGAAGTACACCGACGTACCGCGGCGGAACGCCTCGGCATCGAGCGGAGAATCCGGGGTAACATAGTGGCTGACATCCGCGATGTGAACGCCGAGCAGATAATGGCCGTTTTCCAGCTTTTCGAGCGAAACGGCATCGTCGAAGTCCTTGGCATCGTCGCCGTCGATGGTGAAAATGAGCTTGTCGCGCAGGTCGAGCCGCTCTCCGGCGGTGCTGAGGTCGATCTCCTGCGGGATGGCGAGCGCCTGCTCGAGCACCTCGTTCGGGAATACATCATACACGCCGTTTTCGTGCAGGACAGCGGCGATGGCGGCCTGCATCGTGCCGCTTTCGCCCAGATCGGCGCGGACAACGCCCTGCGGCATAAACTGCTCATCGCCGTAGTGAGAAACCGAAACGGCAACGCAGTCACCGACCGAGGCTTCGCCGAGGTCGTGCTTGTCCACGGCGATCTCAGGGTATTTCTTCGAGGTCGGCTGCACGAAGAATGCCTTGCCGCGCTGCACGAGTTCGCCGGTGAGCTCCTTGTCGGCGCGTTTCAGCACGCGGATGACCGTGGCCTCTCTGCGGCCGCGGTTGTTCTTGCGCTCGGTGACCTTGACGAGCACGCGGTCGCCGTGCCATGCGCCGCCCGAGGCATTCGGCGGGATGAACAGGTCGTCCGGCTTGGCTTCGCCCTCGGCGTAATCCGGCGCGACAAACGCGAAAGCACGTTCGGTCGCAAGGTAAGTGCCTGCCGCGCAGCCGTAGTGTGAGGAAACCGCAAAGCGGTTTTTCTTGTTCTTCATCACCTTGCCGTCCGCGATGAGCGCATCGAGTGCATTTTTCAGGTCGTTCCTGCCCGTTTCGGGCATCTCGCGCCGGATGTCCTCGATGCGGCACGGATGCTGCAATACCTCGAGCAGTTTGGCTTCGAGTTCGGTATCGATTTCTTTATTTTTCATATTCGCCCCTCCAATCTTTGACTTTTGGCGAAAAATATCCATTCTAAATCATAAACCGTAGGGCAGCCCGTCCTGCGGCATTTGACGTAAAGCGTATATTCGTTACTATTATACCATCTTCGCGAAACATTGAAAAGCCAAAACCAAGTAAACCCATACCGGCACGCAAAAATGTACGAAATGTGCCGGACACCGATAATTGACGGAAACCGACAGGTATGGTAGGATATTATTATCAAGAAACGGAGGGGATTTGCATGAAAGCACTCATCACGGGTGCATCTTCGGGGCTGGGACGCGAGATGGCGCGGCTGCTGGCGGCGCGCGGCTACGAGCTCATCCTGTGTGCCCGCAGAGAGGAGCGCCTGCGCGCGCTGGCGGCGGAGCTGCCGGTGCCGTGCCGTGTCATCGCGGCGGATGTGTCGGACGAGCGGGAGTGCCGGCTGCTGTACGAGGCCGTGCAGAGCGAGGATCTCGAGGTCGTCATCAACAACGCGGGCTTCGGCCTGTTCGGTGAGTTCGTCACCGCCGACTTGGAGGAAGAGCTGCGGATGATCGACACCAACGTGCGGGCAGTCCACATCCTCACCAAGCTGGCGGTGCGCGATTTCGTGCAGAGAGGACGGGGCTACATCCTCAACGTTTCCTCCTCGGCGGGCTTTCTGCCGGGGCCGCTGATGGCAACGTACTACGCCACGAAAAACTACGTTCTGCGCCTGACCGAAGCGCTGCGCGAAGAGCTGCGCCGTGCGGGCAGTCCGGTGCGCGTATGCGCGCTGTGTCCGGGCCCGGTGGATACCGAGTTCAACAAGGTTGCAGGCGTGCGGTTCTCGCTCTCCGGCCTGTCGGCAGAGCGTGTCGCACGAGCGGCCATCGACGGCCTGTTCGCGGGCAAAGCGGTTGTCGTTCCGGGCGCGGCGATGAAAGCCATGACACTGGCGCGGCATTTCGCGCCGGACAGCATCCTTGCCCGCATCACCTACCATTTTCAGCACAAGAAGGGCGCAAAATGACAGCAAAAGAGATAAAAAGAACGCTGCAAAGTGAATTTGTCCGCACACTCCGGAAACCGTTCGTGGATGCGGTAAAGGAATACGGACTGGTAAAAGCAGGGGACAAGGTCGCGGTGTGCATCTCAGGCGGCAAGGATTCCATGCTGCTGGCGCTGCTGTTGCAGGATTTGCAGCACACCGTGGATTTCGAGCTCGTGTTCCTCGCGATGGACCCCGGCTATGCGCCGGAGGGCCGCCGCCACTTGGAGGAGAACGCCGGGCGGCTGGATATTCCGCTGGAGATCTTCGACACGGACGTTCTGCGTGTCGCGGGCGCGCATTCCGCCGAGCATCCGTGCTTTTTGTGTGCGAAGATGCGCCGCGGCTATCTGTACACGGAGGCACAAAAGCGCGGCTGCAGCAAGATCGCGCTCGGCCACCACTATGACGATGCCATTGGCACGGTGCTGATGGGACTCATCTACGGCGGTCAGGTGCAGGCTATGCTGCCGCGTGTCAAGGCGAAGAATTACGCAGGCATGGAGCTCATCCGCCCGCTGTATTTCATCCGGGAACAGAGTGTCCTCGACTGGGCGGAATACTGCGGGCTGACGTTCCTGCCGTGCGACTGTCCGGCGAAAAAGCTGGAGAACGACACCAAGCGGGCGGAGATCAAGCAGCTCATCGCCTCGCTGGCGGCGCAGAATCCGCAGATTGAAGCAAATATCTTCAACGCGGTCAAGAATGTCGATACGGCCAAGCTGCTCGGCTGGCGCGACAAGGACGGAAAGCATAATTTCCTCGATGGGTTCGAGTAAAGGCAACACCGCACAATTAAAGCGGCGGTGCTTTGCGGAAATTTTGTGTCCTGACTTTGTTGCAGTTTCACGGTAATACATCAAGTATTACCGCAAAACTGTGCCTCGTCAGTACGCAAAATTTACTCGCAAATCACTCTTGTTCAATTATGCGGTATTGCCTAAACAAAAACACGTTGGAACATGGTTCCAACGTGTTTCAGTTTGTCAAAAAAGTAGGTATTGGACCAATTTTATCATATCGCGCGGCAGCGCGCGTTAAATAGAATTTGCCGTGCAAATTCATAAAAAGGCAGGGCGTGTACCGCGCAGCGCGGCCAAGAAGCCGCGCAAGGATAGCGCTGCCTTTTTATACCCTGAGAGGGAGAAAGTTTCTATACAGGAACTTTCGGACGACTTTGGAACGGCCTACGGTCCGTTCCTGCTTGTCGGCGAAAACGTGGTTTCGCGACAGCATGACACGTTGGAACATGGTTCCAACGTGTTTTTTTCTGTTATCTCCGCTTAAAATCCAGATAACCCTGCAAAATGAGGGTCGCGGCCACGGCATCGACGTTCTGGCGGTGCTTTTTCTCTTTTTTGCCGCTGCGGTGCAGGATCTCGTGTGCAGCAACCGTCGTGCGGCGCTCGTCCCACAGGACAACGTGCAGACCGGTGCGCTCCTCGAGCGCTGCCGCCAGCTTTTCGCACTTCTCGGCGCGCGGGCCGATCGTACCGTCCATGTTCTTCGGGTGGCCGAGAACGATCTCCTCGATCTTATTATCCTCGATAAACTTTACCAGCTTGTCGAGCAGCTTGTTGTAATTCCACTCGTGGATGACGCTCGGCGAGCCTGCCAGAAACCCTGACGGGTCGGAAATGGAAAGCCCGGTGCGTGCATCTCCGTAATCAATGCCCAAAATCCGCATAGTCGTACCTCTGTTTCTTGGGCAGTTTTTCGGAAACGGCTTCACTGCCCGCATTATTACCATGAGTATACCATAGAAACGCAAAAAAATCAGCACTTTTTCAGAAAAAATACTTGACCGAAAATCGCCTCCATGCTATACTAAATACACCTATGCAGGTTCTTTTTTTGCGCCAATTTTTCGTGTGTCTGAAAAGTTGAAGCCGGAACGCTGCCAGAGGGAGGCAATTAGCTTCAAGCCGTGCCACAGGGGTGCGGAACGGAGCGAGATATTAAAAGGAGGTGCCGTTATCTATGCGCGTAAAGATCACGCTGGCCTGCACCGAGTGCAAGCAGAGAAACTATGACACAATGAAGAACAAGAAGAATGATCCGGATCGTCTGGAAATGAACAAGTACTGCCGTTTCTGCCGGAAGCATACGCTTCACCGCGAAACGAAGTAAGGGAAAGGAAGTAGCTTAATGGCTGAAGAAACCAAAGCGAAAAAGCCCGGTCTCTTTGCTCGTATCGGTAAGTGGTTCCGCGAATTGAAGAGCGAATGCCGCAAGATCGTCTGGCCCACCCGTGAGCAGACGACGAACAACACGCTGGTCGTTATCGCCTGCGTTGTGATCATCGGCATTTTTATCTGGGTGCTTGACATCGTATTCGGTCTTGGTGTCCAGACGCTGCTTACGCATTTCGCCGCCTGATTAAAAGGAGGCAATTATGTCAGATGCTGCAAAATGGTATGTGGTCCACACATACTCCGGCTACGAAAACAAGGTAGCCTCTTCGATCGAAAAAGCGGTCGAAAACCGCAAGCTGCATGACCTGATCCCTGCCGTCAACATCCCGACCGAGCGCGTTGTGGAGGTAACGGACGGCAAAAGCCGCGAGGTTGAGCGCAAGCTCTATCCCGGCTATGTGCTCGTTAAGATGGTTATGACCGATGAAACCTGGTATCTGGTCCGCAACACGCGCGGCTGCACCGGTTTTCTGGGTCAGGACAAGTCCGGCGGCTCGAAGCCGATCCCGCTGACTGAGGAAGAGATCATCGCAATGGGCGTGGAAAAGCGCGAGATCGAGGTAAATTACGCCGCAGGCGACAGTGTTCGCGTTATCGACGGCGCGCTGGCAGGCTTTATCGGCGTTGTATCGTCGGTCGAGCCGGATGAGAACAGAGTAAACGTAACTGTTTCCATGTTCGGCCGCGAAACACCTGTCGAGCTTGAGCTCGATCAGGTCGAAACTCTCGACGAGTGACAATGAGCGGAATATAGCATTCCGCATTTACGGCAAGTGGGAGAGTTCCGTGCCAATCAGGAACTCGCCAGCCACCACATTTTTTGAAGGAGGAACCTTTCAACATGGCACAGAAAGTAGTAGGTTATATCAAGCTCCAGATTCCCGCAGGCAAGGCAACCCCGGCTCCCCCGGTAGGTCCGGCTCTCGGCCAGCACGGTGTAAACATCATGTCCTTCACCAAGGAATTTAACGAGCGCACCAAGAACGATGCCGGCATGATCATCCCGGTTATCATCACGGTTTACGCAGACCGTTCGTTCAGCTTCGTTACCAAGACGCCTCCGGCGCCGGTTCTGATCAAGAAGGCTTGCGGTATCGAGTCCGGTTCGGCTGTTCCGAACAAGACCAAGGTTGCAAAGCTGTCCAAGGCTGACTGCCAGAAGATTGCAGAGACCAAGATGCCCGACCTGAACGCCGCTTCTCTGGAAGCTGCTATGAGCATGATCGCGGGTACCGCCCGTTCGATGGGTATTACTGTCGAGGAGTAATCTCCGGTTTTTATTTGTTGTACGAAGCTGCGGCTATCGGCCGCATACAGTGGGAGGGTTATTCAAGTTCCCGCTTAACCACTTAAGGAGGATTTATTGTGCATAAAGGTAAAAAGTATGTAGACAGCGCAAAGACGATCGACCGCACCAAGCAGTACGATCCGGCTGAAGCGCTTTCCACCGTTGTTTCCACCGCTAAGGCAAAGTTCGATGAAACCATCGAGCTGCACGTCAAGCTGGGCGTTGACTCCCGTCACGCTGACCAGCAGGTTCGCGGCGCTATCGTTCTGCCGCACGGCACTGGCAAGCAGGTTCGCGTTGCTGTTTTCGCTAAGGGCGCCAAGGCTGACGAGGCTCTGGCTGCAGGCGCAGACATCGTTGGCGCAGAGGACCTGATGGAGCGCATCCAGAAGGAGAACTTCTTTGAGTTCGACGTAGTCATCGCTACCCCGGACATGATGGGCGTTGTAGGCCGTCTGGGCCGCGTGCTCGGTCCTAAGGGCCTGATGCCGAACCCGAAGGCTGGTACCGTTTCCATGGACGTAGCCAAGGCTGTTCAGGAGTCCAAGGCTGGTAAGATCGAGTACCGTCTGGACAAGACCAACATCATCCACTGCCCGATCGGCAAGGCTTCCTTCGGCGCTGAGAAGCTGCAGGACAACTTCGACGCTCTGATGGGTGCTATCATCAAGGCTAAGCCGGCTGCTGCAAAGGGCCAGTATATCCGCTCCTGCGTTGTTGCTTCCACCATGGGCCCCGGCGTCAAGGTAAGCACCGCAAAGATGATGGGCTAATTCAATAGCATTTTACTTGGCGTTTTCGCTGAGTGTCAGAAAGACAGACCGATGATTTCGATTGTTGGTCTGTCTTTTTGTGAATGCCGGCAAAATAGAAAGGCAGGTATTTATGCCCGGTTTGGTCTTAGAGGGCGGCACGTTCCGCCCGGTATTCTCCTGCGGCGTGATGGATGCGCTGCTCGATAACGGTATCCTGTTCGATTACGTTATCGGCGTATCCGCCGGTATCACCTACGCCGCATCCTATCTCTCGCGGCAGCGGGAGCGCAACCTGAACGTACTGCGGCAGTACCGCGGCGACAAGCGCTACCTCGGCGCACGCAATCTGCTGCACGACCACTCTATTTTCGGCACGGATTTCGTATTCGACACCATCCCGAACCAGCTCTTGCCGTTCGACTGGGACACATTTCACGGCTATCAGGGAAAATATCTGGTCGGTGTCACCAATGCAAAGACCGGCAGGGCAGAGTACCTCAACGGTATGCGTATGGACCGTCCCTGCACCATGCTGCGGGCGACCTGTGCCATCCCGATCTACTTTCCGCCGGTGCGGATAGATGGGGAAACGTACTACGATGGCGGCCTTGCCGACCCGATCCCGATCCGCCGCAGCCTGCAGGACGGCAACGAGCGCAACCTCATCGTGCTCACCCAGCCGGAAAGCTACCGAAAAACGCTCGGGCGCGGCACGAAATTCACCGCGAAGCACCTCAAACGCAGGTATCCGGCCATGTCCGAGGTGCTGCTCGAGCGCGCGGAGCACTATAACGAAACCGTTCGCTTCTGTCACCGCCTCGCCGCGGAAAAGCCGCAGGACACGGTGCTGCTCCAGCCCGAAAAATCCCTTAACAGCTTTGAAAAAGACGTAAAAAAGCTGGAATGGGGGTACGAAATGGGGTATAATATAGCGTGTGCCCGTATGGAGGAGATCAAAGCTCTGTTCCGCTGACGGGCTTTGGAAAAAGAGAAATATTTTAGGGGGAATGAAAAAACGATGCAAAGCAACAGAATCATTCAGGTAGAGGAAAAGGTGCCGCCGCGCCTGCTCGTGCCGCTGTCCATCCAGCATATGTTCGCGATGTTCGGCGCATCCGTGCTCGTGCCGTTCATCTTCAAGATGAACCCGGCGATCGTGCTGTTCATGAACGGTATCGGCACGCTGCTGTTCATCCTCATCACCAAGGGCAAGGCGCCCGCGTACCTCGGCTCGTCGTTCGCGTTTATCGCTCCGGCGTCGATTGTTATCCAGAACTGGGGGTATCAGTACGCGCTCGGCGGCTTTGTTGTCGTAGGTGCGTGCGGCTGTGTGCTTGCGTTCATTATCTATAAGTGCGGCACGGACTGGATAAACGTCGTTCTGCCGCCCGCAGCCATGGGCCCGGTCGTTGCGCTGATCGGCCTTGAGCTGGCAGGCTCGGCGGCATCCACCGGCTGCATTGTCGGTGACAGCGTGACCACTGGCACGGTCATCACGTTCCTCGTAACGCTGGCCGTTGCGGTATTCGGCAGCGTGCTGTTCCGCGGCTTCTTCTCGACTATCCCGATCTTGATCGCGATCATCTGCGGCTACATCGCGGGTGTGCTCACCGGCGTTATCGACACCCAGACTATTGTGGATGCGCTGCACACCAGCTTTATCTCCATCCCGAATTTCCAGACCCCGAAGTTTGACATCAACGCCATCCTTATCATTCTTCCGGTCATTCTGGTTATCGCGAACGAGCATATCGGCCATCAGCTCGTCACCGGCAAGGTCATCGGCCGCGACCTGCTGAAAGACCCCGGCCTGCACCGTTCGCTGTTCGCGGATAACTTCTCGACCATGATCTCCGGCTTTATCGGCTCGGTGCCGACCACCACCTACGGCGAGAATATCGGCGTTATGGCCATCACCAAGGTGTACTCCGTGCGCGTTATCGGCGGCGCGGCTGTGCTGAGCATCATCTGCTCGTTCGTCGGCCCGCTGGCAGCCCTGATCCAGACCATTCCGGGTCCGGTCATCGGCGGCATTTCGTTCCTGCTGTACGGCATGATCGGCACCTCCGGTCTGCGTATCCTGGTTGACAACCATGTGGATTACAGCAAGAACCGCAACATGATCCTGACCTCGGTCATTTTCGTTACCGGCCTGTCCGGCGTTACGCTGTCGCTGGGCGATGTTTCGCTCTCCGGCATGACCCTCGCCGCTATCGTCGGCATGGTTATGAGCCTTGTGTTCTATGCGTTCGATAAGTTCCATCTGTCGAATGATGCGTAAATGAATCGGAAAAGCGCCTGCGTGAGCAGGCGCTTCAGGCTGTCGCGAAACTACAGTTTCGCCGACAAGCAGGAACGGACCGTAGGCCGTTCCAAAGTCGTCCAAAAGTTCCCATACGGAAACTTTTTCCCTCTTAAGGTATAAAAACCGAGATACACGCTCCCGGTTTTTATGAATTTGCACGGCAAATTCTATTTAACGCGCGCTGCCGCGCGATATGATAAAACTGGTTCAATACCGACTTTTTTGACAAATTGAAGCGCCTGCGTGAGCAGGCGCTTTTTGCTGTCCGGGCGTTGCAAACCGAAAAATCCTGCTATATAATGTAACTACTACAACAGACAACGGAGAAAAGACAATGCAGAACGAAAAAACATCCGTTTTGGTGCTCGCGCGGTGCGATACGGCTATGCGTGAGCGCTTTCATGCGCGATACGGCGCACAGTGTACGTTCGATTTCATCGAAAACGGAGAGCATCCGACGGCAGAGCAGCTGCGGCGCGCCGCCGTCATTATCGGAGAGCCGAGTGAGGACGCGCTGGCGCAGACCGCAAACCTGCACCTGCTCCAGCTGACTTGGGCGGGCGCGGACAAATACACGCGCATGGGCGAGCTGCCGGCAGGCATGGTGCTGGCGAATGCCTCGGGTGCGTTCGGCACGATCATCGCGGAGTATGTGCTCGGCAGTCTGGTGGCGCTGTACCGCGCGTTCCCGCGCTATTGCCGCAGCCAGCAGGCGCATATCTGGAGGAAATACGATGATTCCGGCACGATTTACGGCAAAACGGCGCTCGTGCTCGGCATGGGCGACATCGGCGCGAACGTGGCGCATCGGCTGAAGGCCTTCGGCGCGACTGTGCTCGGCGTGAAGCGCACGGCGGCAGCAGGACCGGCGGCGGACTTCGACGAAGCGCACACGCTGGATGAGCTGGACGGACTGCTCCGGCGGGCGGATATTGTCGTGGGCTGCCTGCCGAACACGCGCGAAACGGCGGGACTGCTGACCGCCGACCGTCTGCACACGCTGAAAAAAGGCGCGGTGCTGGTGAATATCGGCCGCGGCAGTCTGGTCAAGACAGCCGATTTGGTACAGGCTTTGCAGGACGGTCATCTCAGCGGCGCGGCGCTCGATGTGTTCGAAACCGAGCCGCTCCCGGCGGACTGCCCGCTGTGGGATATGGAGAATGTTCTGCTCACGCCGCATATCGCCGGGCCGAGCTTCGGCGGCAACCGGCAGGTGGAGGACACCATCTGGCACATCTGCATGGACAATCTGGAGCGGTATCTGGACGGAAAAACGCTGAAAAACGTTGTGAACCTGTCGGAAGGCTACTGAAATGCGTATTTATGAGGTGAAGGAGCGCACACCGCTGCTGCATATGAAATCAGGGTGAAAAAAGAGCCGAAAGCGATGCTTTCGGCTCTTTTGCGCTCTTAGCAGTGTGTGAAAAACCAAATAACGAATCGAACGATCTCAATGCCCAGCAGAATGAGCGCGACAGCGCAGAACACAGCTGTTGCCGTCATAAACTGAATAGAAACGTCGTTTGCATCCTGCAAGATGGCACACGTTAACGCGATAAACCAGCTGATAAGGCACGCCGTATGGAGCGGATTGAGCTTGATCCACGTTCCGATGGGAACGGATTCGGTGGGCTCGGCGGACTTAGCGGGCTCGTTCGTGGGCTGCGGCGCGGCGGGCGGCCTGCGGCCGCCGGAGGCGGGAGGTGCATTGCGGGCGGCCTCGTTCATGCCCTGCCGGTAGTGGACATAGCCGTCAAGACCCTTGCCGTAGAAGCCGTAATCATCGTTTTTCATATGCCTGACCTCCTTTTCATGCTTTGATTATAGCGGATAGTAAGTCCGATAATCCGGTCTTAAAAGCGTTCGAACACAAACTTGCCGGATTCGGTCAGATCGTTATCTGTCCACGCGCGGCTGGCCGGCGTGCCGGGCTTGAGCGCCGCCGAGGTTTCGTTCTTGTCGCACAGCGACCAGTTGGCCCAGCTGATGCCCTTTTGGTGCAGGAATGTGAGCCATTGTTCGCTTTCGGCGGTGAACACGCCGCCCGAGCCGTCCGCGCGGCTGGTTCCCCATTCGGTGATAAACACGGGCAGGCCCTTGTTCATCGCGGTGGTAATGCGGTCGCGCAGCCATTGACCGTGCGTGCCTGCGTAAAAATGACAGGTGTACATCAGATTCGAGCCGGAAACCGGGTCGTTTGCCGGGTCGAGAATATCCTGACTCCAAGTGCCCGAGCCGATGAGGATGATGCTCTTCGGGGCGTTTGCGCGGATGGTCTTTACCACGGCCTCGGCGTAGGGCTTGATGTGGCGGCGTCAAGCAATGTTCGCAAAAAGGCTCCTGAAAAATGAAGTTAAGCTGCGGTGGTCAGTGTGGCCGCAATGGATTCATGGCTTATGTAGGCTCTGGAGACAGACCAGTCCTCAGCGTATTCCATGAGATACGTTGTCACCAGGCGAACATAGGAACTTTCATTCGGAAAGATTCCGATCACGCTGGTACGTCTGCGGATTTCACGATTCAGTCGCTCAATCATATTGGAAGACGAGATTTTTCGCGCGTCCAGCATGGGGAATGTATAGAAGGCCAGAGAATCTTCCAATCCCTCTTCAAGGCACTGAACCGCTTCCGGAAAGCGTTTGATGTAGGTGTCGATCACATCATATGCCCGCTTTCTGGCGAGCTCAGCCGTGGGTGCCAGCCAGATTCCCTTGAGTACCTCAGCGAAGGATTTCTTCTCTTTCTGCGGCACATAGTCCGCATGAAATGCACCTTGCAGCGCTGCCACGAAGCGCCGGGAAAGGACTCACGGATTGCCGAAACCAGTCCGGCGTGAGCATCGGAAATGATAAGCCTTGGCGTGGACAGACCACGGTCTTTCAGATTCTGAAACAGCACTCCATAGGAGCTCATGGCTTCTGGATAGATTTTCAATGCCGAGGCTATGCGCCAGCTTCTCCATTTTCCGGGTAGACACGCCTTGCACAAAGGCTTCCTGCACTACCTGTACGAGCATCGCTTCGCTGCGGTATCCGCTCCTGCCGTCTGTGCGCTGACTTTTCTCTGCGCCCAGCTGCTGATCCACCTCGGCCTCCATGAGGTGTGTACACAGCCATTCCAGCATACTCAACATCGGATCCGGCTGCGTCACACATTGCAGTAGCAATTCTGTCAGATTTGTGGTATTCTTTTTGTGAGCCATTGGTGTCTCTCCTTTACTTGATGATTTTTTCGACAACTATCATTTTACAGGAGCCCTGATGGCTTGTCTATTTTCTGTTTGCTTTTGCGAACTTAATTATACGCTATCGGAGAATGAAAGGGAACAAGGAGGAGAAATATGCCAATCGGAGTTCTGACAAACTGTATCGCCGTGCTGATCGGCGGCATCGTTGGCTCGGCGCTGGGAAAAGTGCTGCCCGAAAGCCTCAAGGAGCACCTGCCGACCCTGTTCGGTATGTGTTCCATCGCCATCGGCATCAATTCCATCATCAAAGCCGTCAGCATGACGGCTATTGTGCTGGCGCTGCTGGTGGGCTTCACCATCGGTCATCTGCTGCATCTGGAGGGCTGGGCAAGCCGGTTTTTCCATCGGCTGGTCAAGACCATGCGCCTCGGCGGCGACAATATCGACATGGAGTTCTACATCACGGCGGTGGCGCTGTTCTGCTGCTCGGGATTCGGCTGGTACAGCACGCTCACCGAGGGCATCGCAGGCGATCCGAGCCTGCTGTTCGCCAAGTCGGTGCTGGACTGCTTCACCGCGATGATCTTTGCCTCCACGCTGGGCAAGGCCATCTGCGCCATCCCGCTGCCGCAGCTTGTTATCCTGCTGTGCGTGTTCGGTGCCGGCCGGGCGCTGTCCGGCGTGCTCACGCCGACTATGTTCGCAGACCTGTCCGCGTGCGGCGGTGTGCTGACCATGTCCGCCGGTTTCCGTGTGGCGAAGATCAAGTCTGTGCCGTTGGTCGATCTGATGCCTGCGCTCATTCTCGTTATGCCGTTCAGTCTGCTTTGGACGATGCTGATGGGATAAAATCTGCCAGGCTCCCTGCGGGGAGCCTCAGGCTGTCGCGAAACTACAGTTTCGCCGACAAGCAGGAACGGACCGTAGGCCGTTCCAAAGTCGTCCGAAAGTTCCTGTATAGAAACTTTCTCCCTCTCAGGGTATAAAAACCGGCGCTATCCTTGCGCGGCTTCTCGGCCGCGCTGCGCTGGTACACGCCCTGCCTTTTTATGAATTTGCACGGCAAATTCTATCGAATACGCGCTGCCGCGCGATATGATAAAATTGGTTCAATACCGACTTTTTTGACAAACTAAGGCTCCCTGCGGGGAGCCTGTTTTTATGTTTGACAATAGTCCGAAATCGTACTATACTGTAAAAGTACGATTTGGGACTATTTTAGTAAAAGGCAGGGAAACATGGATTTCAGAAAGCAAATGAACGATTTTTTCGCGCAGACCTATCGGCAGGACGAGCTGTACGACATCTGGGCAAAGCAAAACGGCCTCAAGCCGAGCACGGTGGCCGTGCTGTATATGCTCGACCAGTTTGAAACGTGTACGCAGGGCTGGATCGCGAAAATGTGTCTGCTGCCCAAGCAGACCGTGCACACGGTCGTGCAGGAGCTCGAACAGGCCGGTCATCTGGAAAAGGTGAGCGATCCGGGCCGCAGGGAGAAGCCGCTGCGGCTGACGAAATCGGGCAAACAGTATGCCGCCGACAAGCTGGGCGGGCTGTACCGCGCGGAGGAGCGCGCAGCCGCCGACATCGGAGAGCAGCAGTTCGCCGCAATGGTGGAGCTGACCCGGAAATTCACGGACGCCTTCGCAAAGGAGATCCTCGATGGAGCAGAATAACGCACTCGCGCGGGAGTTTCATACCGTATCACTGATAAAATTTGCGCTGCCGAACATCGGCATGATGATTTTCCTGTCCCTTTACACGATCGTGGACGGTATGTTCATCTCGCGGCTCGTCGGCACAACGGCGCTGTCCGCCATCAATATGTCGTTCCCGCTCAACAGTCTGCAAATGGCTATCGGGATCATGCTGGGCACGGGCGGCAGCGCCATCATTGCGCGCAGGCAGGGCGAGGGCCGCGCCGACGAGGCTCGGCAGAACTTTACCATGCTGGTGACGGTCGCGGCGCTCGTCGGCCTGTGCTTCGCCGTGCTCGGCAATATCTTTCTCGATCCCATCCTGCGCGTGCTCGGCACGAGCGAGCTCCAGTGGGCGGACTGCCGCATTTACACGCTCATCCAGCTGGCTTTCGCGCCCATGCTGTTCCTGCAGACGTCGTTCCAGACGTTGTTCGTCACGGCAGGCAAGCCGGGCCTCGGCCTGCTGACCTCGGTCGGCGGCGGCATCACCAACATGGTGCTCGATTGGCTGTTCATAGGCCCGATGAACATGGGCGTGGCCGGTGCGGCTATCGCGACCTGCCTTGGCTATTGCGTGCCGTCCGTTATTGGTCTGGTGTATTTTTTCCGCAATCGGAGCGGCAGCCTGTTCTTCGTGCCGTTCAAGTTTGACGGCGCAACGCTGGCCGCTGCGTGCGGAAACGGCTCATCCGAGATGGTCAGCAACATCGCCAACGCTGTCACCACGTTCATGTTCAATATGCTGTTCATGCGCTATCGCGGTGAGGACGGCGTGGCCGCCATCACCATCGCGATGTACTTCCAGTTCGTGTTCACGGCAGTGTACTTCGGCTTCTCGATGGGCGTTGCGCCGGTCATCAGCTACAAATTCGGTGAGAGGAATATCCCGCAGCTGGGGCGGATTTTCCGCATCTGCATGACGTTCGTGCTGGCGTGCTCGCTCGGCGCGTACCTGCTCTCGTGGGTAACGCTCGAGCCCGCGCTGACCCTGTTCACGCCGCGCGGCAGCGGTGTCTACGAGATCGCGATGAGCGGTTTCCCGATCTACGCAGTCAGCTTCCTGCTCATGGGCACGAGCATTTTCGCCTCCTCGCTGTTCACCGCGCTGTCGGACGGTCTGGTGTCCGCTATTATCTCGTTCTCGCGCACGCTGGTGTTTCTCGCAGCAATGCTGCTGCTCCTGCCGCTCATCCTCGAAGAGCTGGGCATCTGGCTAGCCGTGCCTGTCGCGGAGGGACTTGGCGTGATGGTTTCGGTGTATTTCCTGCTCAAAGGACGGAAAAAGTATCAGTATTAAGGCAAAAGAGCGCTGTTTTCGGATGGCGCTCTTTTGTTTCGGTTTGTGAAGCCGCTTTCTGGTGCACACGAGGCGCGCAGCGCACTCGCCCTTTCCGGGCGGCAGCCTTTTCCTCGGCACTCTTTATATGGTGCAGGAAAATGGGCTGCCGCCCAGTCACGGCGTATCGCTCACGCAACTCGTGTGCACCGGAGAACGGCTGCGTATCGACAAATCCCAATTGACAATTCTCTGCAAGCGGCGTATAATTAGAAAGCTAACTGTTTGAATTCGAACAAAGGAGAGAACGCATTGGAACACTCCATCCACTATCTGCTCATGGCTGACCACACCATGCTGCAAAAACTGGTCTGGAACGGCATCAAGCCGCTCGGCCTGACGACCGGACAACCCAAGGTGCTGGACTTTTTACAGGATCACGACGGCGCGATGCAGAAAGACATCGCACAGGGCTGTCATATCGAGCCGTCATCGCTTTCCACCATCCTCGGCGGAATGGAACGCGCTGGGCTCATCGAACGCAGCACGCGCGGCGAAAACCGCCGCACGGTGTATGTCCGGCTGACCGCTCACGGCCGGGAGCAGTGCGCCCGCCTGAACGAAATCTTCGCCGCAGCGGAGGCGGAGGCACTGGACGGCTTCACGGATGCAGAGATCGAACAGGCAAGGGGACTGCTCGAACGCATCTACCGCAGCTTAAACCACGAAAAAGGGGACAGAAAACAGATATGAAAGGTTCAAAACTCGGTATCCGGCTGCTGTATTACTTCGGTGGCTTCTTCGTTATGACCATCGGCATCGCGCTGTCGGTCAAGTCCAATCTCGGCGTGTCGCCGGTCAGCTCTATCCCGTACACCATGACCTGTGTCTGGGGCATTGAGATGGGCATTGCGACCGTTATTTTCCACGTTATCCTTGTCATTCTGCAAATGATTCTGATGCGCCGCTGCTTCGAATATAAGAACCTGCTGCAAATCCCGGTCGGTATGGTGTTCGGCGCGTTCACGACCACCTGCAACACGCTTGCGGCCATGTTTCCCTCGACGGACAACCTCGTTATCCGCGTGCTGATGTGCTGGATCGCGACGATCTTCGTTGCCATCGGCATTTTCTTCTACGTTCCGGCGGACATCATGCCGCTGGCCGGTGAGGGCGCGATGCTTGCCATCTCCACGCTGACGGGAAAACCGTTCCCGACGGTCAAGATCGCGTTCGATGTGTCGATGGTGTGCATTTCGCTCATCACCTGTCTGCTCTTCCTGCACGGACTGGGCAGTGTGGGTATCGGCACAGTTATCGCAGCACTGCTGGTCGGCATCGAGCTGCGAATGATCACCCATCGGTTCGGCCACTGGCGCGATAAGCTGCTGGGAAAGGAATCCGAGATATAAACAGCCTAAATCCCTCTCAAAGAGAGGGATTTAGGCTGTCGCGAAACCACGGTTTCGCCGACAAGCAGGAACGGACCGTGGGCCGTTCCAAAGTCGTCCGAAAGTTCCTGTATAGAAACTTTCTCCCTCTCAGGGTATAAAAAGGCAGGTACACGCCCTGCCTTTTTATGAATTTGCACGGCAAATTCTATTTAACGCGCGCTGGCGCGCGATATGATAAAATTGTTTCAATACCGACTTTTTTGACAAACTGAAAATCCCTCTCAAAGAGAGGGATTTTCGTTTATCTGCGTTTTTTCAGCAGTCGGATGTCGTCGCCGAAGAACCGCAGCGGCAGGAATTCGCCGAGCAGGCGCGAGGCCACCGCTGGAGAATATTTCTCGCTGAGCGTTTCAGGCAGCAGGTTGGTGTTGATGATCATGGGTCGCTTTGCCATCAGGCGGGTGTTTATCAGGTTATACAGCGCGGAAACCGTGAACGCCGTGCCCATTTCCGTGCCCATATCGTCGATGATGAGCAGGTCAGCGCGCTCGTAGCGGGCAGCACGCTCGGCGGCAGCCTCGCCGTCACCGGTGCCGAACTTGATGGTTTCATAGGCGGCTATAATGTTGATAGCCGTGTCGTAAGCCACCGAAAAGCCGCGCGCAGACACCGCCTCTGCGATGCAGGTCGAAAGAAAGGTCTTGCCGAGGCCGGTCGAGCCGAACAATAGCAGATTGGGCGAAGCCTTGCCGAAGCTGGCGGCATAGTGCTTGCATTCGCCCAGATTGTACTCCATATTCTCGCGCGGGGACAGCCCGAGGCGGGCATCCGGACGGGTGGAGTAGTAGCTCATGTTGAATTTGGCGAAATTCTGGTCAGCGATGGGCAGCACCGAGGACAGCTGTTCCTTGAGCAGACGGGCGTAGCGCGTTTTCACGCATTCGCAGGTCGCACTGCCGGCGTAGCCGGTGTCGCCGCACTTGGCGCACAGCGGCTTGTCGGTGAGGTAGTCGGCGGGCAGTCCCAGCTGCCGGAGCAGGGCGCTGCGCTCGGCCTGAAGCCCGAGATTGCGGTCGCGCAGGTTCTCGATGGCGGCGGTCGGGTCGCTGCCGGACTGCATCGCGGCGCGGAGAACGGATGCGGCGGTGGTGCTCAGCTCGCGGTCGATGGCGCGGATGCGCGGTTCGCGGGCGTAGATGTCGCGGCGGCGATCTTCGAGCTCCTCGAGGTGCTCGGTGCGTTCGCGTTCGAGCTCGCGGCGGGCGGCGGCGAGCAGTTTTCTATCGTAAGACATGGGTCATTCCTCCGTATGGCGGCGATGGCTGCGGACACGAGCCGCCCAATCCTGTTCCCACGCGGCAAGCGTAGCGGCATCGGTGGGCTGGGCCGGGCTCTGACCGACTGCGGCGGGCGCGGCGGCAGAGGCGCGGCTCTCGGGCTCGAGCGCGGTGATCTCGCTGATGGTATGTACGCCCGCTTCATCCCACTTCCGCAGGATGCCGTGCGTGTAATCCAGACTTTTCTGGCCGCGCTGCTTGCCGGTGCGCTGTACAGCCAGCTCAACCGCATCGGCCGGGAAGCCGTGCGCGAGCGCAAAGCGGCACAGGCGCTGTTCCTTGGGTGCGGGCTGGTCTGGGTCGGCGCCGAGCGCACGGTAGATAGCCTCGCTGAGCGGTTTTTCGTTCACGCGGCGGGCAAGATACTGCTGGGCCGCCTGTGCGGTGACGATGCCCATATCGGCCCACTGGTTGGCCTCGCGGCGCAGGTCGGCAGTGCGGACGGTGCCTTTCTCACTTTTGAGGTAGCTGAGCAGCTCGATCGTCGCACCGGCATCCAGTCCGAGGTGGTCGTAAATGGTGAGCAGACAGCGGAGCTGGCCCTCGGTCAGCGCCCGTCCGGTGATGCTCTCAGCGGCATCGCACAGCTCGGAGAACGTGTGGTCGTCGCGGCGGGCGCGGCGCAGCTCGTCGCCGGTGTACTGCGGCGCTTCTGCGGGCTTGGCGGCGGCTTCCTTGGGCTTTTCCGTCGGCGCGATCAGGTTGTTGAGTGTGAATGCGGCGCGCTCGTAGCGGTCAGCGCTCAGGCGCAGCGCACGGGCCGCAGCGGAACCGTCCGTGCCGCCGTGCCGCAGGATATAAAGATACAGCAGAGCCGCATCGCCGTCGCCGACTGCGATCAGCTTGTCGAGCATATCGCAGCGCGCTACGCGCAGCTCGCCCTCAGGCAGCAGCACAGAGGTCATGGGCTTGTCCTTCTTTCCGGTTGATTTCAGTACCCTCCATTATAGCATAAATCCCTCTTCATTTGAAGAGGGAAGAATTGCAGGGTCTGTCACATAAAGATTGCGTTATACAGTCGAATATGATAGAATAAGCACAGTTAAAACCGAGAAAAACCTCGGTTTTCGGCGCAGCCAGTAAAACGGCCCGCGGTTATTCTCTCACCGAACCTTATATAGGGGAGGTGATGTACATGGTGTCTTATGCAGATTTGATTCAATTTTGCATTATGCTCATTGCATTTGCCGATCTGATCTATCGGATAAGCAAAAGAAAATGACCGCCCCACCTCGCAAGTGATTGGTCATTTTCCATAAACCTGTGAGAGAGTAACCGTCAACCGGCTGCGCTCTTTTTCTATCTATATTATAGCAGTTTTTAGAGGAAAGTCAACAGTCGTAAAACAGGATTACTTTCGTATGCATTTGCGGTGATTGCCATCCAATCGGTTTAGACAATCCAGACAAAATTCAGCCATAAACTCACCTCACACACATTATACTCAATATATTGGGCATAGTCAATATATTAGGTCGTGTTATGTTGTGCGTGAGGTGATCGAACATGATCAGTTACGCTCCGTTTTACAAGACACTTTTGGAAAAAGGCGTTACAGAATACCACTTGATCTACAAACAGGGCTTTTCCGCGAACATTCTGCACCGCATGAAGCACGGCAAGACCATCACGCTGAAAACCTTAGATACGTTGTGCTTTATTCTGAATTGCGGTGTTTCAGACATCATCGAGTATATCCCGGACGAATAAAAAGGCTTCGGAGCTTTGCTCCGAAGCCTTTTTTTCATCTATTTCAGCCGAAATCCGATTACAGGATCTTCTCTTCCGGCTTAACGTCCTTCATGGACAGGTTTACACGGCCCTTGTCGTCGATCTCCATGACCTTGACCCAAACCATGTCGCCTTCCTTGACAGCGTCCTCGACCTTCTCGATGCGGTGGTCAGCCATCTTGGAAATGTGAACCATGCCGTCCTTGCCCGGCAGCAGGTTTACGAACGCGCCGAAGTTCATCAGACGAACGACCTTGCCGTAGTAGATCTCGCCCGGCTCCGGCTCCTTGACGATCGCTTCGATCATCTTTCTTGCCTTGTCAGCGTCGGTCGCCTTGACAGCGGCGATGGTGACGGTGCCGTCGTCCTCGATGTCGACCTTTGCGCCGGACTCAGCAACGATGTTCTGGATCACAGAACCGCCCTTGCCGATAACCTCGCGGATCTTGTCCGGGTTGATGTGCATGGTGGTCATCTTCGGCGCCCAGTCGGAAACATCCGCGCGCGGCTCCGGGATCGCCTTGAGCATGATCTCGTCCAGAATGCCGTAACGGGCAACGCGGCACTTCTCGAACGCCTGCTTGATGATGTTCGGGGTCAGGCCGTCGACCTTGATGTCGACCTGAATTGCGGTGATGCCCTTCTTGGTACCTGCTACCTTGAAGTCCATGTCGCCGTAGAAGTCCTCAACGCCCTGAATATCGGTGAAGGTGGTCTCCTGACCGCCGTCGGTGATCAGACCGCAGGAAATGCCGGCAACCGGCGCCTTGATCGGAACGCCTGCATCCATCAGAGCCAGCGTGGAACCGCAGACAGAGCCCTGAGAGGTGGAGCCGTTGGAGGAGATGACCTCGGAAACCAGACGCAGAGCGTACGGGAACTCGCTTACCGGCGGGATGACCGGCAGCAGAGCGCGCTCAGCCAGAGCGCCGTGACCGATCTCACGACGGCCGGGGCCGCGGGACGGACGGGTCTCGCCGACGGAGAAGGACGGGAAGTTGTAGTGGTGGATATAACGCTTCTCCTTCTCCTCGAAGATGGTGTCGAGCTCCTGTGCATCGCCCAGCGTGCCGAGGGTGCAGAGGGTCAGGACCTGGGTCTGACCGCGGGTGAACATGCCGGAGCCGTGAACGCGCGGCAGAACGCCTACCTCAGCAGCCAGCGGACGGACTTCCTCCATGCCGCGGCCGTCTACGCGCTTGCCGTTTGCCAGCCAGCGGCGGACGATCTTCTTCTGCAGCTTGTCTACGCACTCAGCGAGGTTTGCGCCGTGCTCTTCCTTGTACTCCTCGTCCAGAGCAGCCTCAAATTCGTCAACGATAGCGCGAACGCCTGCATCGCGGACGGTCTTGTCGTCGGTATCCATAGCGACCTCGAACTTGTCGTTGCACGCAGCCTCGAGCTTGTCGAACAGGTCGTGGTCGATGTCATGATGCTCGTAATCGAACTTCGGCTTGCCGATCTCGTCCTTGATGGACTGGATGAACGCGCAAACCTTTTTCAGCTCCTCGTGAGCCTCCATGAGGGCGTTAAACATATCGTCCTCCGGAACTTCCTTTGCACCGGCCTCGATCATAACGATCTTGTCCTTGGTAGCGCACAGGGTAACGTCCATCTCGGAAGCAGCGCGCTGCTCGGAGGTCGGGTTGATAACGGTCTTGCCGTCAACGATGCCGACCTGACAGCCGGCTACAACGTAGTCGAACGGAATGTCAGAGATGGAAACCGCGATGGAAGCGCCCAGCAGAGCAACAACCTCCGGGGAGTTGTCGTAGTCGTTCTCGAGAACGGTGCAGACGATGGAAACGTCGTTGCGAAGATCCTTCGGGAACAGCGGGCGCATCGGACGGTCGATCTGGCGGGAAGACAGGATCGCCTTCTCGGACGGACGGCCCTCACGGCGCATGAACGAGCCCGGGATGCGGCCTACGGCGTACATACGCTCCTCGAAGTCAACGGAGAGCGGGAAGAAGTCGATGCCGTCACGCGGCTTTGCGGAAGCGGTAGCGGTAACGAGCACTGCGGTTTCGCCGTAGCGAACGAGGCAGGAGCCGTTAGCGAGCTGTGCCATCTTGCCGGTTTCGACGGTCAGCTTGCGGCCGGCGATCTCGGTTTCAAAAACGCGGTAGTTTTTGAAGTCAAAGTGATTGATGTTTGCCATTTTGTTTCCTCCTTTAATCGTTTGGGGAGGGCGGCAGCAGCTTTTTTAGCACTTGAAACAAGAGCGAAAGCCATGTTCGATCCTCTTTCAACTGCTAAAAAGCAACATTGCCGCCCAATTGGCGTGCTGTCAGGAATACAGAAACAGGGGAGCAGACTGCTCCCCTATTTTGCATTTTCTTACTTACGGATACCCAGCTTAGCGATCAGTGCGCGGTAGCGGTTGATGTCCTTCTTCTGCAGGTAAGCCAGCATAGAACGACGCTGACCAACCATCTTCAGCAGGCCGCGGCGAGAGTGGTTATCCTTCTTGTGTACCTTCAGGTGCTCGGTCAGCTCCTTGATGCGGGCGGTCAGGATTGCAACCTGAACCTCCGGGGAACCGGTGTCGGTAGCGTGGGTACGGTTTGCCTCGATAACGGCAGTCTTGTCTTCCTTACGGATCATGTCGGTATTTCACCTTTCGTTAAATAGATTTTTTACTCACCCACAGGCCGGGCCGCGGCTTGGTGAAATGGAGGCGATAGGAACGCTTCCTTTGTCCGTCAGCTAAGCGTGGGGCGTAAGTGTATCTATATTACCATGAAAACCGCAGTTTGTAAAGTGATTTTGCGGATTTTGCTGCAAAATCTGCGAAATTTTCGAGCGTTCAGAGAAAAAACAGTGCGGGATTTGTGCAATCTGTCACTTTTGGAGGGAAAGTGTGTCGGGAATTGTCGAATTGTACAATTATGAACGGATTGTAAATGCGATTTTGGCACATTTGAATCTTGTTCGCGAGAGGGGAGAGTGCTATAATAACTACCATCATCGGTGGGGAGCTTTGAGAGTTCTTCTCGCTCGCCGCCGTTTTTGTTTATTGCTAAGAAACGCGACGGGGCGGTGCAGCAGCGCGGCCTGATGTCGCGTTTTTTCTCGTTTTGGGGACAAATCAAAATTTATCGATAAAAAGACAGCAAAAAGCCGCAGAGCATATGCTCTGCGGCTTTCTTTATGCGATTGCGAAGTGCGGCGCTGCGTTTTCCGCGGGCAAGGCGGATGTTGCAAGCGGGAGCTCCAATACCCGCCGCAAACCGGGAGGTCGCAGGCGGCACCGCACCTCGATTCAGTAATCCGAAATTACTTGGATGCCTTAGCAGCCTTGATCGCGTCGATCATCATCGGAACAACCTTGAACAGGTCGCCGCAGATGCCGTAGTCAGC
>CAKSVR010000024.1 GCA_934504345.1 uncultured Agathobaculum sp.
ATTCACGACATCACCACGATGGACGTATTCTTCCTGCACAAGTTCCAGAACATCATCGACATGGAGAAGGAGCTGGCTGCAGCTGACAAGATCGACTCCGACCTGTACATCCGCGCCAAGAAGATGGGCTTCCTTGACAAGACCATCGAGCAGCTGTCCGGAAAGGACATTTCGGACGTAAAGCGTCTGCCGGTATACAAGATGGTTGATACCTGCGCCGCTGAGTTCGAGGCAGAAACCCCGTATTACTACTCCACCTACGATGACGAAACCGAGGTCGCACCGCCGACCGGCAAGAAAAAGGTTCTCGTTCTGGGCTCCGGCCCGATCCGTATCGGTCAGGGCATCGAGTTCGACTACTGCTCGGTTCACGCTGTCTGGGCGCTCCAGAAGCTGGGCTGCGAAACCGTTATCATCAACAACAACCCGGAAACCGTTTCCACCGACTTTGACACCGCGGACCGTCTGTACTTCGAGCCGCTGACACCGGAGGACGTTACCGGCGTTGTCGAGGCCGAGAAGCCGGATTACGCTATCGTGCAGTTCGGCGGCCAGACCGCCATCAACCTTGCGGCGCACCTTGAGAAGCTGGGCGTTCCGATCCTCGGCACGCCGGCATGGTCGATCGATGCCGCCGAGGACCGTGAAAAGTTCGACGTTATCCTTGAAAAGTGCGGTATCCCGCGTCCGGCAGGCCACACGGTTATGACCGAGGAAGAAGCTGTCAAGGCGGCTGACGAGCTCGGCTATCCGGTTCTCGTTCGTCCGTCCTACGTTCTGGGCGGTCAGGGCATGGAGATTGCCTACAAGGAGTCCGATGTCCGCGAGTTCATGCAGGTCATCACCCGCAACAAGGTCGAGAACCCGGTTCTGGTCGATAAGTACATGATGGGCCGCGAGATCGAGGTCGATGCCATCTGCGACGGCGACGACATCCTCATCCCGGGCATCATGGAGCACTTCGAGCGCGCAGGCGTCCACTCCGGCGACTCCATCTCCATCTATCCGTCTATCAACATCGAGCAGAAGCACAAGGACACCCTCATCAGGTACACCGAGGCACTCGCGAAGAACCTCGCCGTTCTCGGTCTGGTCAACATCCAGTTCGTGCTGTACAATGACCAGATCTACGTTATCGAGGTCAATCCGCGTTCCTCCCGTACCGTGCCGTACATCTCCAAGGTAACGGGCGTGCCGATGGTCGATCTGGCTACCCGCTGTATGTTCGGCGAGAAGCTGCGCGACATGGGCTGCGGCACCGGCCTGCATCCGGAGAGCGACCACTACGCCGTCAAGGTTCCGGTATTCTCGTTCCAGAAGCTGCGCGATCTGGATACCCAGCTTGGCCCTGAGATGAAGTCCACCGGCGAGGTGCTCGGCGTTGCCAAGACCTTCCGTGAGGCACTGCTCAAGGGTCTGACCGGCGCAGGCTTCCAGATGAAGAAGAAGGGCGCTGTCCTCATTTCTGTCCGCGACTCGGACAAGCAGGAGGCTATCCGCATCGGTGAGCGCTTTGAGGCCCTCGGCTTTGACATTTACGCCACCAGCGGCACCGCGAACGTGCTCAACCGCCATATGGTCGCCACCAACGCCATCCGCAACGTGGACGAGCCCTCCCCGAACATCATCGACCTCATCGAGTCCGGCAAGATCGATTACGTTGTTGCCACCTCGGTCAAGGGCCGTCATCCGGAGCTCGGCTCGGTACACATCCGCCGCACTGCGGTCGAGCGTGCTATCCCGTGCCTGACCTCGATGGATACGGTTGCCGCGCTGCTGCGCTGCCTTGAGGGCGATATTAAGATCGAAAACTGCGAAATGGTGGACATCAATACCATCTGATCGCAGCATAGAAAAAGGAACCCGAAAATTCGGGTTCCTTTCAGTTTGTCAAAAAAGTCGGTGTTGAACCAATTTTATCATATCGCGCGGCAGCGCGCATTAAATAGAATTTGCTTTGCAAATTCATAAAAACCGGGAGCGTGTATCTCGGTTTTTATACCTTAAGAGGGAAAAAGTTTCCGTATGGGAACTTTTGGACGACTTTGGAACGGCCTACGGTCCGTTCCTGCTTGTCGGCGAAACTGTAGTTTCGCGACAGCCTGAAAGGAACCCGAAAATTCGGGTTCCTTTTTTGTTTTCAGTTAAACGCCTCATCATTCTGCGCGGCGAACATCCGCTGTACGCGGTCGAGCAGCACCGGATAGCCTGCAAGTGCAGGGTCTGCGGCAAGGATGGCCTCGGCCTCCTCGCGGGCGCTCTGCATGAGCGCAAGGTCTGCCGCGAGATCGGCCGCGTGCAGGGCGGGCAGACCGTGCTGCCGCTGGCCAAAAAAGTCGCCCGGACCGCGCTGCGCGAGGTCGGCGCGTGCGACCTCAAAGCCGTCGCCTGTTTTGCACAGGATACGCAGGCGCTCCCGCGCGACCTGTCCCTTGTCCGCACCGAAGAACACGCAGTAGGACTGCCGCGTGCCGCGGCCGACACGCCCGCGCAGCTGGTGCAGCTGCGACAGGCCGAATCGGTCAGCATCCTCGACCACCATCAGATTGGCGTTCGGTACGTCCACGCCGACCTCGATCACCGTCGTTGCGACCAGAATATCGTAGTTTTTCGCCGCGAAATCGCGCATGACCTGATCTTTTTCCGCGTTTTTCATCCGTCCGTGCAGCACGGCCACCCGCCGGTGCGGGAGCAGCTTTTGCAGGTCTTTCGCGTGCTGTTCGGCGCTTTTCAGCTTGCTTTCTCCGTTTTCGCTGTCCTCTACGAGCGGACACACGACGTAGACCTGTCCGCCGAGGCCAATTTGCTTGTCGATGAACGCCGTGATGCGCTTTCGCATATTTTCACCGACCGCATAGGTTTCGACCGGGCTTCTGCCGGGCGGGATTTCGTCCAGCACGGACACATCGAGGTCGCCGTACATGATGAGCGCCAGCGTGCGCGGGATGGGCGTAGCCGACATAACGAGAACGTGCGGCGAGGCGCCCTTCGCGGAGAGCGCGGCACGCTGCGCCACACCGAAACGGTGCTGCTCATCCGCGATCACCGCGCCCAGCCGGTGGAACTGCACGCCCTGCTGAATGAGCGCGTGCGTGCCCACGACCACCTGCGCCGCGCCCGTTTCGATGGCGGCGAGCGCCGCCCGCTTCTGTGCGGCCGTCATCGAGCCGGTGAGCAGTGTGCACGAGATGCCCAGCTTGTCCAGCATGGGCGCGAGCGTTTCTGCGTGCTGTGCGGCGAGTATCTCGGTCGGCGCCATGAATGCCGCCTGCCAGCCGTTCTGCGCGGCCAGCGCGCACAGGCCCGCTGCCACGACCGTCTTGCCTGAGCCGACATCGCCCTGCACAAGTCGGTTCATCGGCCGGCCCGAGGCACAGTCCGCCGCAATTTCCATAATCGCGCGCCGCTGTGCACCGGTCGGCTGGAACGGCAGCGTTTCAAAGAACGCCTCCAGCCCGTTTTGTTCAAAAACAATGCCGGAATCGGCTTTTCGGCGCTCTTTAAGCTGCTGTAAGCCGCAGCAGAGCAGAAAAAGCTCCTCGAACACCATGCGCCGCCGCGCCTCGGCCACATCAGCCTTGGTTTTCGGCCGATGGATGGCGGAAAGCGCATCTGCGGCATCCGGCAGGCGGTATTTCGCCCGCAGAAGTTCGGGGATCGGGTCGGGCCACTCCCCTGTCAGGGTGTCCAGCGCGGCATCGGTCACACGCTCGAGGTCGCGCTGGGTCAGTCCCGCCGTCAGCGGGTACACGGGCACGATGCGGCCCGGATGGTCGGCATCCGGCGCGACCTTTTCCGACTGCGGCGAAACCAGCGTGCGCCCGCGCCCGAAGCCCTGCACCTTGCCGTAGAACACATACTCCTGTCCCACGCGGAGCTGCGCCGCGGCATAGGGATTGTTGAAGTAGGTGACGTTCAGCGTGCCGGTTTCGTCGTAGATGGTACACTTGACCAGTGTCAGACCCTTGCGGATGCGGTTGACCTTGGGCTCAGTGCCGACCACGGCGCGCACGGCGTACTTGTCCTCCATCTCGATCTCGTCGATGGGCGTGATGTGCGTGCGGTCCTCGTAGTCGCGCGGATAGGTTTCAAGCGCATCCCGCAGGGTGCGTATATGCAGTTTTTCGAGCAGCTTCGCTTTTTTCGGGCCGATGCCCTTGACGAACTGAATGCTGTCCTCGACCGATGGCATGGGGATTCTCCTTTGACAAAGGGAATTTTTGATTTATCGATACTCGGCAGTAGCTTTCCGGTGCAACCGAGTCGCGTAAGCGATACGCCGTTGCCGGGCGGCAGCCCATTCCTCGGTATCCGTTCTCCGGTGCAACCGAGTTGCGTGAGCAATACGCCGTTGCCGGGCTGGGATTTCGCCGCCTGCGGGCGGCGGGAACGGTTTCCAAAAGGATAGACACCCCCTACGGTGGTTTCTATCCTCTTGGGACTCCATCTTCCGCCCTTTTGGGATACCTCGGAGCGACGGAACGTTCCGTTCCTACATAGAGGTGGGACCGAAAAAGGAGAACGGCAGTACCGTTACCAGCTCGTAGGCCGCAAAGCGCCATTCCTTTCACAGCTGCGCTCAAGCCGTTAGAGCTCTGCTACGCCCAGTTACGCAAAACCAGTGCAATCTGCCGCGACCACGCCGCGACAGCGCGGAAAACAGAAGCCGATACCCGTTCCTTTATGCGAGTTACCTATGAAGTAGGGCCGTCAGGCCCGTTCGCGAGGCTGCTGAGGGAAAGATAGGAGTTCAAAGAGGAAAGGAAACCGTAAGTGTCCTTTCCTTTTTGCCCCAGCGCCGGGGCGGCGCAACGTTCCCGCCGCTCGCAAGCGGCGAAACTCCCCAGCCCGGAAAGGGCGTATTGCTTCGCAACTCGTGTGCACCAGACAAAGCGTGCAGGAAAACGCGGGCTGCCGCCCAGCTGCGGCGCAGCGCTCACGCGCCTCGCGTGCACCGGAAAGCGGCTGCTGTGTGTCGGCACGCTTAATACTCTCGGTAAACCGCCTTGACCACACCGAGGATCTGGCATCCGGTGCCATTGATCGGCGGATACGCCGGGTTCTCCGGCATGAGCCACACACCGTCCGGCGTGATGTTCAGCGTTTTACAGGTGGCCTCGTCCTCGAGAAGTGCGATGACAATATCGCCGTTGCGGGCCTGCACATCCTGCCGGATGATGACCAGATCGTCATCCATAATGCCCACGCCGATCATCGAATCGCCGCGGATACGCAGCGCGTAGTATTCGCCGCCGCCTGCTGCTGGCTCATACGGCACATAGCCGATATGCTCCTCGACTGCGAGGATCGGCATACCAGCGGTGACGCGGCCCAAAATCGGCACGCGCGGCACCATCGAAGGCCCGCTCACCGGTGTCAGCGCCCGCGATTTATGCTCGTTTGGCTCCAGATAACCGGCCTCCTGCAATTTCTTCAGGTGCGCGTGTACGGTGGACGGCGACCGCAGTCCCATCTCCGCACCGATCTCGCGCACCGAGGGCGGATAGCCGTGCTCGAGTGAATAGCTGCTTATATAATCCAGTATCTGCTGTTGTTTGGCGGAAATCTTTTTCATTTTCGGCACTCCTTGCTGTTTCCGTCGGAACATACGTTCGTATTTTCCTCTATATTATACCGCATCGCCGTGCAATAAGCAAACATTTGTTTGCTCGAGCAGCAGAAAATTTCCGCGTTAATCAACACATCCGGCATCTTTATCCGCTTTTCTGCCGCCGTGTCGAGGAAAAACGCAAATTCATCCTCTGTTTGCTTGTATTTTACACGATTTTGTTATATCATATAAACAGCAAAACTATTGCTTTCAGCAGGAGAAACCGCCTTGCAGCGCGGCTTGCCTGCTCCATTGCAACAAAAACTCGCAGGGAGGTTTTTCTATGACCATCAAGACCGATCTCGGATATATCGACATTACCAACGAGGTGCTGGCCGGCATTGCGGGCTATGCGGCATCCTCCTGCTTCGGTGTCAAAGGCATGACCATCCGTTCCATGTCGGACGGCCTCGCCCATCTGCTCGGACTGGAGAACCAGTCGCGCGGCGTGAAAGTCACCGAGGCTGTGGACGGCGGCGTGAACATCGACCTGCATATCGCGGTCGAGCACGGCGTGAACATTTCCACCGTCTGCCGCTCCATCATCGGCGAGGTGCGCTACAACGTCGAGCGCCTGACCGGTGTGGACGTAAAAAATGTTGACATCTATGTAGAGAGCATCAAAGCGGACTAAACCCGCTCGAACAAGGGCCATCTGTGCCCTTTTCTGCCGCATTTGGCTTGCGGCAACACCTTTTACTTTTTAGGAGAGTTAGATAAATGGCAGATCAGAAAATCAATGGTGCGCTGTACCGATCCATGGTGATCGAGGGCGCACTCGCCATTGCCGAAAAGAAGGAACAGGCAAACGAACTGAACGTATTTCCCGTGCCGGACGGCGATACGGGCACGAATATGTCCATGACGATGGCTTCGGCCATGGCCGAGATGGAGAAGCTCGCCGAGCCGAGCCTTGCCAAGGCCGCCGATGCAACCGCCTCTGCGCTGCTGCGCGGTGCGCGCGGCAACTCGGGCGTTATCCTGTCGCTGCTGTTCCGCGGCATGGCGAAAAAGCTGCGTGAAACCGAGGAGGCCGACGGCCGCACGCTGGCGCTGGCGCTCCGCGAGGGCGTGGACACCGCCTACAAGGCCGTTATGAAGCCCGCTGAGGGCACTATCCTCACCGTATCGCGCGTTGCGGCGCAGCACGCGGTCGAGCTGTGTCAGGCCGAGCCGTCGCTCACCGCCGAGCAGGTACTCGCGGCCATCGTCGAGCAGGGACACACCGCGCTCGAGGAAACCATCCACCAGAATCCCGTGCTCGAAAAGGCAGGTGTTGTCGATGCAGGCGGCTTCGGCTTCCTGACCATCTTCGAGGGTATGCTGGATGCGCTGCGCGGCATCCACAAGGAACGCACCGTTACGGCAGAGCCGACCAAGTCCACTGCGGATTTCGGCGCCATCAACGATGAGGACATCACGTTCACCTACTGCACCGAGTTCATCGCCTCCCGCAAGGACAAGGCGCGCAACGTCGGCCGTCTACGCTCCATCCTCAACGAGATCGGCGACTCGCTCGTTGTCGTGGAGGATGACGATATTGTCAAGGTACACGTTCACACCGACCAGCCCAACAAGGCGCTCGAGGAGGGTCTGAAGTTCGGCCCGCTGCTGACCGTCAAGATCGAGAATATGCGCGAGCAGCACACCGCCAAGGTCATCGAGGGCACGGCGGATGCGCCGCGTGAGCGTGTGATCGTTCCGGCAGAGAAAAAGTTCGGCTTTGTGGCCGTTGCCGCCGGCGAGGGCCTCAAGAGCCTGTTCACCGACCTCGGCGCGGACGTTGTCGTACAGGGCGGCCAGACCATGAACCCGTCCACCGACGACATCCTGCACGCTGTCGATGCCGTTCCGGCGGAGATCGTTTTCGTGCTGCCGAACAACAAGAACATCATCATGGCAGCCGAGCAGGCCGTTCACCTCTCCGATGAGAAAAAGGTGATCGTTGTGCCGACAAAGACCATCCCGCAGGGCATTTCCGCCATGCTGGCAGTCGATCCGGAGGCCGGACAGGACAGCGAGCTGGCCATCGCCATGCTGGAGGCCGCAAAGCACGTTCGCAGCGGTCAGGTGACTTACGCCGCCCGCGACAGCGAGTTCGACGGCAAGAAGATCAAGCAGGGCGAGTATCTCTCCCTGTGCGAGGGCAAGCTGTGCGCCAACGGCAAGGAAACCTCGGTCATCAAGAAGCTGGCGCGCGAGATGGTATCCGACGACAGTGCATTTGCGACCGTTATCTTCGGCGAGGGCGTTACCGAGGAACAGGCCGCCGAGGTCGAGAACCTGCTGCACAAGGAAAACAAGGAAATGGAGATCAACCTTATCAATGGTGGTCAGCCGGTTTACTATTACATCATTTCGGTGGAGTAAACCGTTCAGGAAAGCATAAAAAAGCATCGGAAACACAGTTTCCGATGCTTTTTTGTGAGATTTTACTTTACCAGTTCAGCTGCCATATCAAACATCGCCTGTGTATCCAGACCGGTGTCGTAGCCGCTGATGAGGTAGGTCACGCCGTCCTGCTCCCAGAGCACGGACTGGAACATTTTATCCTCCACCTCGTCCGAGCCATAGCTGATAACGAGTTCGCCGTTCTTCTCCTGCTGCTTTTCCTCGTCGGACTTCTCGTAGTCGTCCGGTACGAAGCGGTAGTGCGCATCGCGGTAGGTCAGCGTAACGCCGTTTACCTCGGTGGTCGTTGCCGGAACCGGATTTTTCTTCTCGCGCTCGCTGAACACGGTGTAGCTCTTGTGCGCGGAGAAGTTGAGTTCTGCGCCATCCTTCGTGTAGGTTGCATCCACCTCGGCAATTTTCTCCGTTTCACCCACGCCGTTCCGTGCGGTGGTATCCACATCAGAGCCGTAGCTGAACGTATACTCGCCGATCTTATCGGGCAGGGTGAGCGCTACACCGGCATCCGCCAGATGCGCCTGCGTGCTCGACAGATCCAGCCGCTGGTTCGACCAGCCCTGACTGAAGATGCCGCCCATGCCGCCAGCGGCGAATGCGCCGGTCACTGCGAGCGCAGCGACAGCGGCAACCGCGACAAAGCGCTTCATCCACAGCTTGCGCGGCTTGACCGGTGCGCTGTTCACCGCGAATTGTACGCGGGCTTTCATCGTGTCCGGTGCGTGCAGCCCGTCACCGCACTGATGCAGCATTTCCCTGATCTCACGTTCCATTTTGATTTCATCCATGATTTGCAGCCTCCTTCGGCTTCCGTTCTTCGGTCAGCGCCTGCCGCAGATGACGGCGGGCGGAAAAAAGGCGGGATTTCACCGTTCCCTCGGTCACGCCGGTCGCCTGCGCGATCTCGTGTACCGAGCGATCGTCAAAGTAGTACAGCACCACGGTAATGCGGCGTTTTTCGTCCAGCGTGTCGAGAGCGGCGTACAGACGGCGCTGCTCATCCGTCCGCAGTACGGCGGACAGTGCGCTCTCCGCGCTCTCGCCCGTGTCGAAAAACGCGGATACCGGTGTTTCCCGTTTGGCCTTGCGGCAATACTTCCACGCCGCGCGGGACAGCGTTTTGAGCAGCCACGGGCGGAATTTACTGCCGTCCCGCAGCGACCCGA
Source organism: uncultured Agathobaculum sp. (assembly GCA_934504345.1). Classification (GTDB taxonomy): domain Bacteria; phylum Bacillota; class Clostridia; order Oscillospirales; family Butyricicoccaceae; genus Agathobaculum. The sequence goes on from CAKSVR010000024.1 coordinate 9,187, forward strand.
TGGACTGTGCACAGGTGACGAACGCCTCCTGCGCGAGATCCTCGCCGTCCGTTCGGCTGCCCGTGATGAGGCACGCCAGTCGGTATGCATCGTCCTTATAGCGCTCGTACAGCGCATCGAATGCCTGCATATCGCCGTGCTTCATCCGAGCAACAAGCTCGTTATCGTTCATAGCTTTCTATCCTTTCCCTGGGTGCATCTGTATATAAGAGCACCGGATGGTGGATTCGGTTCATTTTATTTTTTCGGTAAATCCCGCGCCTCTTGGATGCACCCGAGTATAAGAGCCGCAAAGCAGCATATCGGTTCATTTTTATTTAACGAACACTTTGTCGGGTTTTGACGGTTGCGTTTGGTGGTGATGTATTCTATACTGGATGTATGAATATGTAAATGCAAGCTCTGCGGCAGCCGTTTTCCGGTGCACACGAGTCGCGGGAGCGATACGCCGTGAGTGGGCGGCAGCCCATTTCTCGGCAGCCGTTTTGTGGTGCAACCGAGTTGCGTTAGCGATACGCCGTTTCCGGGCTGGGGATTTCGCCGCTTGCGAGCGGGGGAACGGTTTCCAAAAGGATAGACACCCCCTACGGTGGTTTCTATCCTCTTGGGACTCCATCTTCCGCCCTTTTTGGGATACCTCGGAGCGACGGAACGCAAGCGTTCCTACATAGAGGTGTGACCGAAAAAGGAGAACGGCAGTACCGTTACCAGCTCATAGGCTCGGCTTAACGCCGACCATCCCTTTTTCGGCTGCGCTCAAGCCGGTAGAGCTCTGCGACACCCGATTTACGCAAAACCCGTGCAATCTGCCGCGATAACGCCGCGACAACGTGAGAAACATGAGCCGATACCGTTCCTATATGCGAGTTACCTACGAAGTAGGGCCGCAGGCCCGTTCGCGAGGTCGCACCAAAGGGAAAAGGGGAGCTTCCTAAGAGGGTACGCACTCATTTAATCCGCGCACGGCGCGGAAATAAGGTTTAGTGGCCTACGGGCAAAACCGTAGGTTGTCTACCCTCTTAGGCCCCGCGCGGGAGCGCCGTTCTCCCGCGCTCCGCAGAGCGCGAAATCCCCAGCCCGGAAACGGCGTATTGCTCCGCAACTCGGCTGCACCAGAAAACGGATACCGAGGAATAGACTGCCGCCCAGCGGCGGCGTAGCGCTCACGCGCCTCGTGTGCACCAGACAAAGCGTGCAGGAAAATGGGCTGCCGCCAAAAAGGGCTGTCAAAACGAAAGGAAGTGTTCCCATGAATCAGCATCAGTTTTTCACCGGCGAGATCTTTGATGCCTACCGCTGGTTTGGCTCTCGCATAAAAGAACAGTCGGTCGTTTTTCGCACTTTTGCGCCAAATGCACGCCGAATCACGCTCACCGGCGCGTTTAACGGCTGGAAAGAAACCGATTTGACACAGGACGGCAGGAGCGGCTTCTGGGAAGTCACCGTGCCCGAGGCTCATGCCGGACAGTTCTACAAGTACCGCATTTACGGCCCGGACGGCTCTGTCACCGAGCACTGCGACCCCTACGGCAACGCGATGGAGCTGCGTCCGGCGTGCTGCTCCATCATCACCGACCTTGATGAATACCGCTTCACCGATGAAGCGTGGATGCACAATCGCACGGCTTCGCCGGATGCGCCGCTCAACATCTACGAGCTGCACCTTGGCTCGTGGCGGCATAACCCGGACGATGCGAACGGCTGGTACACCTACGATGCCATCGCCGACCGGCTCATTCCCTATCTGCTGAAAAGCGGTTACACGCACGTTGAGTTTCTGCCGCTGTCCGAGCATCCGTTTGACGGCTCTTGGGGATACCAGAATACGGGCTTTTTCGCGCCGACTTCGCGCTACGGCACGCCCGCACAGCTGAAAATGCTCATCGACAAGCTGCACCGCGCGGGTATCGGCGCGATCATGGATTTCGTGCCTGTTCACTTTGCGGTGGACTCCTACGGCCTTGCGAAGTATGACGGCACGCATCTGTATGAATATCCGCACAGCGCGGTCGGTGAAAGCGAATGGGGAAGCTATAATTTCATCCATTCGCGCCGCGAAGTACGCTGTTTTTTGCAGTCTGCGGCCGATTACTGGCTGACCGAGTTCCATTTTGACGGTCTGCGTATGGATGCGGTTTCGCGGCTCATTTACTGGCAGGGCGACCCGGCACGCGGCGTGAACGGCGACACACTCGACTTCCTCAAAAACATGAACCGCGGGCTCAAGGCCCGTCATCCGTCTGCCATCCTCATTGCGGAGGACTCGACCGCCTATCCCGGCGTTACCCGTCCGGTGGATGAGGGCGGACTGGGCTTTGACTACAAGTGGGATCTCGGCTGGATGCACGACACGCTCGAATTCTGCCAGACCCAGCCCGATCTGCGCCCGCGCGACCACGGAAAACTGCTTTGGTCGATGCATTATTTCGGCAACGAGCACTATCTGCTGCCGCTGTCGCACGACGAAGTGGTGCACGGCAAGGCGGCCATCGTGCAGAAAATGTGGGGTGCGGACGAGCGTGACAAGTACGCACAGGCGCGCGTGATGTATCTCTATATGTTCACGCATCCGGGCAAAAAGCTGAATTTTATGGGCAATGAGCTGGGCCAGCTGTACGAATGGAGTGAGGCGGGTTCGCTCGACTGGGGACTGGCCGACCGGCCGTTCCACCGGTTTTTCCACAGGCTGTGCAAAACCTACGCCGCGCATCCCGCGCTGCACGCAGACTACGCGCCAGACAACTTCCGCTGGGCGGAAAACCGCGAGAACGCGCCGTGCGTGTTCGGCATGGAGCGCCGCGCAGGCGGCGAAACCCTGCTGGCGCTGTGCAATTTCGCGGACAGCGAACAGAAATTCACCGCTTCCCTGCCGGAATTTTCCGTCCTGCTGGACAGCAGCGCCGAGGAGTTCGGCGGCACCGGAGAGGCGCTCCGTGCCGTCCGCGAGGACGGGCTGTGTACGCTCACGCTGCCGCGATACAGCGCGGTTCTGCTCAAGCTGTAAAGCACCAGCAGATAACAAAAGCAGCCGTAAACGGCTGCTCAGTTTGTCAAAAAAGTCTGTATTGAACCGATTTCATCATATCGCGCGGCAGCGCGCGTTAAATAGAATTTGCTTTGCAAATTCATAAAAACCGGGAGCGTGTATCTCGGTTTTTATACATTAAGAGGGAAAAAGTTTCCGTATGGGAACTTTTGGACGACTTTGGAACGGCCCACGGTCCGTTCCTGCTTGTCGGCGAAACCGTGGTTTCGCGACAGCCTAAGCAGCCGTAAACGGCTGCTTTTGCTTGCAGATGCGTCCTTGGAGCGACTCACGGTTCCGCGCCAGGTTTAGAAAAAAAGCAGCCGAAAATCGGCTGCTTTTTATTATGCAGTTACGCGAGAGGAATCAATCCTCGTCGTCGATCTCCAGATAGTCAGCGAGATCCTTGAACAGCGCGGTCGGATCAACATCGTCCTCGATAACGATCTGAAGCGGCTCGTTCAGGGACAGCAGGAACATACCGAGCAGGCTCTTGGCATCTACCATACCGCTCTTGCCGTGGATCCAAATATCAAAACCGTAACGGGTTACGATCTTGTTGATCTTCTGAATGTCGTCCGTATTCTTTACACGGATACCTCTGGTCATAATAAATTACCTCCTGAGATTAAACTTCGTGAAACCCTTTTATGCTAGTTTCATTATAGCATAAAACCAGAGAAAGAAAAGAGGTTTTTATCGATTTTCTCATTTTTCAGCGTTTTTCGCTTAACATAAGCACATTTCCGCAGTTATTTAGGCATTATTCACAGTCATATGTGTGTTTATTTGTGCACAGTGCTTTGTCGTACTTCGTGATTATCCACAAAAATACAATCTTTCGATTGTGTGTGCTGTCAGGCCGATGGTTCTGTATTCCGCGCACCTGCGCGACCTCACTGCGTCAGACGGCCCTTTTTCGCGGCGTGCGCCAGCAGCAGCCCCGCGATAACAGCGGTCAGCACCTCCGCGATGGGAAATGCCAGCCATACACCCGCCGGCAGCAGCCGCGCGAACAGCCACGCTGCGGGCAGCACAAAGATCAGCTGGCGCAGCAGCGACACGAGCAGCGACTGCACACCGCCTTCAATGGCCTGAAACACGCCCTGTATCGCGATATTCGCGCCCGCAAACGCGAAGCTGACCGCCAGCACCCGCAGACCGGCCACGCACAGTGCCATCGTGCCCGCAGAGAGTGAGAAAATACCGGCCAGCGGCTGCGCCAGAATTTCCACCGCCGCCGTGCAGACCAGCATCAGGATGATGGTGTATGTCAGGCCGCAGCGCACGCCCTCGCGGATGCGCTGCGCGTTCTGCATCCCGTAGCTGAACGACACGATGGGCGTAATGGCATCGCGCAGACCGAACGCCGCGAACAAAACGAACTGCTGAATTTTGTACACAATGCCGTAAGCGGTGACGTAAGAATTGTCCAGACTGCCGAAGATCAGATTGACGCAGTAGTTCATCACGCTCATCGCGCCCTGTGCGATGATAGCTGGTATGCCGATGGCGTAAATCTCCGCGACCACGCTGCGGCGCAGTCTGAGCGTGCTGCGGGTAACCGGCAGCTCGCGGTTCAGGCGGAAATGGAACACCGCCGCCAGCGCCAGTGACACGACCTGTCCGGCCACCGTCGCCCACGCCGCACCGGCCACGCCCAGCTTGGGACAGCCCAGCAGGCCGTATATCATGATCGGGTCGAGCACGATGTTGGTCAGCGCGCCCGCCACCTGCGCGATGGTGGAATACAGCGAACGTCCGGTCGCCTGCAAGGTTTTCTCAAACACCGAGAAGAACAGAATGCCAAACGAGGCCATGCAGCAGATGCGGAGATACTGACTGCCCATCGCCAGTGCGGTCAAGTCGCTCGTCTGCGAGCCGATATACGCGCCCGCACCGAATGCACCGAACAGCAGGCACACCGCGTAAATGATACCCATAAGGCTCAGCGCGTTGCCTGCCGCCGCACCCGCCTTTTCCCGGTCGCCCTGACCCAGTGCCCGCGCGATGAGCGCATTTGCGCCCACGCCTGTACCGATGCCGACCGCCACCATCATCATCTGCACCGGAAATGCCAATGTCAGCGCATTGACTGCGATCTCGCCGTTCTCCGCCATATTCGCCACAAAATAGCTGTCCACGATGTTATAGACCGCCTGAAGCATCATGGAGAGGATCATCGGCGTACCCATTTGCAGCATCAGTTTCCCCACCGGCGCTGATGCCATTCGTTTTTCTGCCTTGTTCCGATCCATATCGAAACCTCCTGATTGGATTTTCGGAGTCTTTATGGAAAGCTGCCACAACCTGTCTTTCACGCAAAAGAAAAAAGTGCGTAAATCCATCTGGATTTACGCACTTCTGCTACTCGACTGCTTTATTTTATCAGCGTTTCTCCCGCTTGTCAAGCCGTTAGACGGGGTATTTTCGGAACAGGCCGGGCGCGATCCCCACGTTTTTGCGGAAGCTGTGGATAAAATTCTCCTCGCTGTTGTAGCCGGTCGCGTAGGCGATTTCCTTGACCGACAGCTCGGTCGAGGACAGCATATACTTGGCCTTGTCGATGCGGCGCAGCACGATGTACTCATACGGCGAATAGCCCGTCCGCGCCTTGAACTGGCGCGAAAAGTGCGAGGCGCTCAGGCTGACCGAATCCGCGACCTCCTGCACGCCGATGGGCTCGAACAGGTGCCGGTTCATGTAGCGGATAGCCTGCGCGATGCGGTCGCTGTCGGCGTGGCTCACGGTGCTCTCATCGAGCAGCAGCAGGCACAGCAGGCGGTGGATGAGCTGCGAGCACTGGGCTTCGCTCAGGCGAGCCTCCTCCGCGCAGCCGCTGAGCAGCGAACCGAGCATTTGCACGATCTCCGCCGGACAGGACGGCACGAACGCTCTTCGGCCGCGTGCCTGCAATATCTTCCGGTAGAATGCACGGGCGTTTAATCCGTTGAACAGCAGCCATGTAAATTCCAGTCCGTCCGAGGCCGCATAGCTGTACGGCTCGCGGCAGTCGAACAGCACGGTCTGGCCCGCACCGGCGAGAACGGGCGTGCCGGCGAGAGTCAGCTCCATTGCGCCATCATGCACAAAAAACAGCATGATATTTTGGTTATGGTCACCCTGCAAGGCAATCTCCGACTTATGATCGAACGAATAGCTGCTGCTGCAAAAGTAATGCCCGCAGCGGGTCGGGTAATAAAAAAGCTCCTTTGCAAGCGAAGACGGCGTAAAAAAGTACCGTTCCGAGGTCTGATGTACACCTAATTCGGGAATCAGCATAACAGTCACACTCCTTGCCTCTATCCTACCAGAAAAGCCCTGTTCGCGCAAGACCGAATAGCAGGATTTCGCAGGTTTTGGATGAATTGTATCATTGGCAAGACGGCCCTGCCGCCGTATAATAGAGCCAACGAGAGGGGCACCGCCCCGTAACCGGAGAAATAGACAAGGAGGATTTTTGTTATGAAAATCGCATTTGACGTTGACGTTCTTGCCAAGCAGATGTCCATCAACGATTATGTTCACAAGGTAGCTGACTGGGGCTACAAGTACATCGAGCAGTCCCCGCATCCGCGCATCAACCCGTTCTACAAGCACCCGCTGTTCTCCAAGGAGTGCCAGCAGGAGTACAAGCAGGCTCTCAAGGAAACCGGCGTTGAGATCTCCTCTTTCATCGTTGTTTACCGTTGGTCCGGCCCGACCGAGGAGCAGCGCCAGCACGCCGTTGCAAACTGGAAGCGCATGATCGAGATCGCCGTTGACATGGGCGTACCGGTCATCAACACCGAGTTCTCCGGCGACCCGAACCAGCAGGAGATCTGCAACGGTATGTTCTTCAAGTCCATGGAGGAGCTGCTGCCGATCATCGAGCGTGAGGGCATCCGCGTAGAGTGCCAGTCCCACCCGTATGACTTCGTAGAGCTGAACGACGAGGCTTGCGACATCGTGAAGTCCTTCCGTTCCAAGAACCTCGGCTACGTTTACTCCGCATCCCACGGCTTCTTCTACGATCAGGGCAAGGGCGATGTTCGCCATATGCTGAAGTACGCCGGCGACGAGCTGACCCACGTTCTTCTGGCTGACACCTGGAACCAGACCAAGGACTGCCGCTACATCGTAAATCCGCCCTGGCTGAACCAGCGCGGCCGTGCTGACTACACCATCCACCAGCACACCGCTATGGGCGAGGGTGAGGTTGATTTCGACGGCATCTTCGAAACCCTGCGTGAGATGGACTTCGCAAACAAGCAGCTGAAGCCGGACGCTCCCAAGGTTGGCGGCGACAACATCATCTGCGTATCCTACTTCGGCTTCCCGGAGAAGATGGAGCAGCAGGCACCGGAGGCACTCGACCGCATCAAGCACGAGCTGCTGTAATTCTCTTACACACACAAAAGGACTTGAGTTTCTCTCAAGTCCTTTTTCTTATGCATTTATTTGCTGCGAACCGTGAACCGCACACCCGTTTTCGTGTTCTCCGCCGTGCATTTCAGGTAATGCAGAGCGAGTATTTTTTGCAGGATGGCCAGTCCCAGCCCGTGCCCGCCTGCGCGGTCGCGCGCCTTATCGCCGCGGTAGAACATCTCGAACAGGCGCGGCAGCTCGTCCTCCGGAATGGGCTCACAGTCGTTCTCGACCGTCAGCAGGTCATTGCGGGCGTTCGTCAAGCGGACGTATACGCGCCCGTTTTCCGGCGAATACTTGGCGGCGTTCTCCAACAGGCAGCCGACGGCACGCCGCAGCAGCGTTTCGTCGCCGCGGATACGCACGCCGTCCGCAATCTCGGCGGTCAGGCGGCGTTTTTCGAACAGCGGCGCGTACTCGGTCAGCACATCGCGCACCAGCGCGGTCAGATTGAGCGTTTTGCGATTTTTCAGCTCGTCCGTGCGGTCCAGACGGGTGTAATCCAGCATTTCGCGCACAAGGCCGTTCATCCGCGCCGTTTCCTGCTCGATGGCGGCGAGATACCGCGCGTTTTCCTCGGGCGAAATGTCCTGCGCGATGGCCTCGGCGTACCCGCCGATGAGCGCAAGCGGCGTTTTCAGGTCGTGGCTTGCCGCCGACACGAATTGCTGGCGTTTGTCCTCGAGGTCGCGTTCGCTGTCCCAGCGGGTGTGCAGAGTAGCCGCCATTTCGCTCAGCGCGCGGTTTAATTCGCCGATTTCGTCTCCGCGCTTGAGGTCGGGTTTGAATTCGTCGAACGCAAGGTTTGCAACCAGATTTGCCTCTCGCGCCGTGTCGGTCAGCGGGTCGGAAATCGTGCGGCGCACGAGCTTATAGAATAGGAACAGAAACAGAATATACAGCGAGTTCGTTACAGATGCCATGCCGTAAAAGTGGTTATTGTATGCCGTTTCCCATTCAATCGGTGCAGCTGCAACGATTACTCCCCGTCCGAAGATCGTCGCATTAGAACCGGACGAAAACAGCTTGGCATTTTCCGTTTCATGTTTGTCTTTGATATCCTCGCCATTAACACACCGCAGTTCGATAGCTATCGCCTCTCTTGCCGCAAAGTATGCTTCCATGCAATAGTCCTCGTCAAAGCACCACTGAATCGGTGTTGCTTCCCATTGACCGACCTCTTCAACCGGTGTCTGTGCCGTCCATTCATAATCATACGCACCTACGCAGATTCGGTTCGGAATATATATCGTATGACCATTGTTTTCGATTTTTTTGCCATATATCATTGCAATGTATCCCACGTCATCTGAAAAGCCTTTTTTCGGTCCGTATACCTCGCGCATCTCACGGATATCCTTCTCGGAAAAATCGCTAATGTCAATATCTCCATCCGCACCATATAACAACAGCGGAGAACGCATGACAACTTGCTTGTTCTGTCCGTCATAATACTGCATGAGATACGGTTGTTCCAATCTCCAGTTATAATATGCCACATCAAAACGCATTGCATCGTATTCCGGTGTATTGACGGACGGCATATTATCCGGGTCGTAACCTTTCTCTGTCAGCCGGTAATCAATTCCTCTGAATCTGTTATTCACATCACTGTTTGCACTGTCTTGCGCATCAAACCATGCTTGTTTCACTGTGTTGACTACCCACGGCACCAGAAACACCGCCAGAATCACCGCCACAACCGCGGTCAATCTTGCCGCGATGCCGATTTTACGAAACCGCTTTTTCATGTCGAGCCCCCCAATCGATAGCCCTTGCCGTACACCGCACGGATATGCTGCGAGGCTGTTCCAAGCGCTTTACGCAGACTGGCAATGTGCCGGTCGATCATGCGCTCGTCACCGTCGAAATCCGTGCCCCATACCCGCTCGATGAGCAGGTCGCGCGACACCGTGCGTCCCTGCTCCCGCAGCAGCAGCTCGAGTATCTTCGCCTCCTTGGGACGCAGATTCACCGGGTTGCCGTCCACCGTTACCGTGCCCGAGACCGTATCCATCAGGATATTCGCGTAGCCGAGCTCACTCGCGCCCAGCCGCAGCCCGCGGGCCCGCCGCATGAGCGCCTGCGCCTTTGCCACCAGCACCGGAAACGAAAACGGCTTCGTTATGTAATCGTCCGCGCCCGCGCGGAACCCTGCCAGCGTATCGCCCTCCTGTCCGAGTGCCGTCACGAAAATGACCGGTACGTCGCTCTCCTGCCGCACCGCTTCGCAGACCTCCAGCCCGTTCAGGTGCGGCATCATCACATCCAGCACCAGCAGGTCAAACGGCTGCTCCTGTGCCAGCACGAGCGCCTGTTCGCCGTCATACGCCGGTGTCACCGCCACGCCTGCCGCCCGAAAGAAATCCTGCATCAGCGCGGATAACGCCTTGTCATCCTCCGCCAAAAGAATGTGTCCTGCCATGGGAGTGCCCCCTCTCTATCTGTCATTGGTCTATCCTTTTCCTGTATTTAGTATAGCATAGAATTGTCCATTCTTTATCCAATGAAAAAGCCTTTCCGAAATTTTTTCGGAAAGGCTTCAGGCTGTCGCGAAACTACAGTTTCGCCGACAAGCAGGAACGGACCGTAGGCCGTTCCAAAGTCGTCCAAAAGTTCCCATACGGAAACTTTTTCCCTCTTAAGGTATAAAAACCGAGATACACGCTCCCGGTTTTTATGAATTTGCAAAGCAAATTCTATTTAACGCGCGCTGCCGCGCGATATGATAAAATTGGTTCAATACCGACTTTTTTGACAAACTGAAAGCCTTTCCGAAATTTTTTCGGAAAGGCTTTTAACGGTGCGCCGAGGTCGTCGCACCCTACGAAACAAAATTGATAGCGCGTTACGCCTGCGGCGGGATACAGCCCACGCCGTCCAGAATAAAGTGCGGACGATATGCGTAATTCTCCACATCCTTGCGGGTGGTGCAGCCGGAAAGCACCAGAACGGTGTCCAGACCGGTTTCGATGCCGGCAACGATGTCGGTGTCCATGCGGTCGCCGATCATGGCCGCCTCGTGCGAATGCACGCCCAGCAGGCGCAGACCGGTACGCATCATCAGCGGGTTCGGCTTGCCGACATAGTATGCCGTCTTGCCGGTGGCCAGCTCGATCGGCGCAACCAATGCGCGGCACGCCGGGATGATGCCCTGCTCGGACGGGCCGGTCAGATCGGAGTTGGTCGCGATCAGGCGCGCGCCCTTGTTCACCAGATCGACCGCCTTGAGGATGGTCTGATAGTTATAGGTGTTGGTTTCACCCGCGATAACGTAATCCGGGTCAACATCGTTCATCACGATGCCCGCCTCGTACAGCGCACCGACCAGACCGGGCGCACCGATAACATATGCGGATGCGTGCGGCTTCTGGCTGGCGATGAACTTCGCGGTAGCCAGCGCGGAAGTGTAGAAATGCTCCTCGCCGATCTCCAGACCCATGCGGGCCAGCTTCTGCTGAAGCTCGAGCGGCGAACGCTCGGAGGAGTTGGTCAGAAAGAGGAAGCTCTTGTTCTCACGCTGTAACCAGTCCACAAATTCGGTTACGCCGGGCAGCAGACGGTTGCCGTGATAGATAACACCGTCCATATCGCAGATGAAGCCTTTCTTCTCGCGAAGCAGCTCTAATTCTTCGTTCATTGTGCTGATCTCCTTTCGGTAACGACCCATGCTCAAACAGCATGGCCGGAAATCTTTTTGTCCATTCTTATTATGCGGAAAATTTCCGCGAACGTCAAGAGCCAACCGAGGAAAAAATGTTAAATCCTCGTAAAGAGCTGAAAAAAGAGTGAAGAGTGAGGAGTGGAGAGTGAAGATTTTCTTCTCCGGGCGCATACCAAGGGACACAGGCGGGCTCTGCCGCCGTGTCCCGCACCCGCGAACGCAGTTCGCGGCATAAAATACGCGGTTTGCCCCGCAAACCGCATCCGCAAGGCAGGCGGCGCGTGCCGCCGAGCCTTCCCTGGGCGGCAGCGGCGGCTTCCCCATCCGAAAATCCCGCCGCGCGGGATTTCAGCACCCGTTTCACCGTCAGAACGCACAGCGCGTGAAATGGAGCGCCTCCGGCGCGACAAAAATGGCCCGGCTCCGCCGGGTCATTTTTAACAAACACCAAAAAGGACTCGGAATCGATAATTCCGAGTCCTTTTTGGTGCAATAGCCCTTACAGGCGCAAGCCTGTCAAGGGTGTCCCCTCGTTCCAAAGGCCGCAAAGCGGCCTTTGGAACGAAAGCGCAAGCCTTTACGGCTCGAGTCGGTTCATATCACGCGGGAACATGGATGCCTCGCGGATGTTGTTCAGCTTAAGGAGCTGCATGGTCAGGCGCTCCAGACCGATGCCCAGACCGCCGTGCGGCGGCATACCGTACTTGTGCAGCATGGTAAAGGACTCAAACAGCTCGGCGTTCATCTTGCGGGCCGCCAACTTGTCCATCTGCTCCTGATAATCGTGGATACGCTGACCGCCGGTGGTGATCTCCAGACCGCGGAACAGCAGGTCGAACGACAGCGCCAGCTTCGGATCCTCCGGGTCGTCCTTTGCATAGAACGGACGCTTTGCGGACGGGAAGTGGGTTACGAATACGAAATCGGAATCGTGCTCTTCCTTGGCCCACTGGCACAGCAGCACTTCTTCGTCCGGGTTGAGGTCGTAACGGTTCTTGGACTTGTGGCCGAACTTCTCCTCCATGATCTGCTTAGCCTCGTGGAAGCGGATGGTCGGGATCTCCTTGATCTCCGGAATCTCGGCGTTCAACATCGCGAGTTCCTCAGCGCAGTGCTCCTTAACGTAAGCCATAACAGACTTGAGCATACCGGTTTCCATTGCCATAACATCGTACATGGAATCGATATAGGCCATCTCAAAGTCCAGACCCATGTACTCGTTCAGGTGGCGGGAGGTATTGTGGCGCTCTGCACGGTAGACCGAGCCGATCTCATATACACGGCCGAATGCACCGGCGAGGTACTGCTTGTGGAACTGCGGGGACTGTGCCAGATAAGCCGGCGTGCCGAAGTAGTCCAGCTTGAACAGGTTCGCGCCGCCCTCAGCGCCTGCAACGACGATCTTCGGGGTGTGGATGTGGGTGAAGCCCTGCGACTGCATATACTGTGCAAAGCCGTCAGCGATCGCGCCCTGTACGCGGAAGATCGCCTGCTTGCGCGGATGGCGCAGCGTGATCGGGCGCAGCGGCAGGTCAACATCGAGGGACAGACCCATGTATTTCTTGCCGAGCGGTACCGGCAGCTGGTCATACGGCTTGCCGAGGATGGACAGTGCGCTCAGCACGACCTCCACGCCGTGCTCTGCACGGGGCTCCTCACGGACGGTGCCGGTCACCTCGAGCACCATGGCATCCTTAACGTCCGAACGCTTGATGCCGCCGATCTCATCGCCCTGGAACGTGCACTGGATCAGGCCGCGCTCCACGCGCATGACAACAAAAGAAAAGTCAGACATATCGCGGACACGATGCACCGTGCCGCGGAACGTGACCTCGCCGCCGACTGCATCGCAGACGCGCTTTACGGTGTCAACGTACTGACCCGCTTCATGAATCATTTCCATAATTTTTACGCCTCTCTATTTCAGCATTTTCAGATAGGGTTATTGTAGCATGAATTTGCCATTCTGGCAAGAAAATCATGGGCAATACCGCATAATTGAACAAGAGTGATTTGCGAGTAAATTTTGCGTACTGACGAGGCACAGTTTTGCGGTAATACTTGATGTATTACCGTGAAACTGCAACAAAGTCAGGACACAAAATTTCCGCAAAGCACCGCCGCTTTAATTGTGCGGTGTTGCCCATGCATTTTTGATGCAATTATCGTTTGAGCCTGCGGAGCACAGCCTGCATTTCCTCTCTGCCCTCGCCGCTGGCGATGATGCACACGGCATACACGCCCGCGCCGACAACGACCGCCAGCGCCAGCCGCACCAGATTGCCGACCGGCAGGAGCGTACACGCAAAGGCCGCTGCGCCGCACAGCAGCGCCGAGCCGATGATTCGCACCAGACTGATGGGAGCCACGCGGAACAGGAACCGACGGCGGACTCTCACGCAGGTGATGATGAAGTACGATGCGAACGCCACGACCGAGCCGAGCGCACCGCCCGTAAATCCGAGGGTCTTGAGCAGGATAACGCTCGAGATCACCTTGATGACCGCCGCGATCGCGCTGTTCTGCAAAACGTGAACGGTGGACTGCTCGAGCTCATACGCCTTGTTGGCGTACTCGGTCAGACCCATGAACAGCATGGCAAGCGCAGTATAGGCGATGACCGGCGCACCGGCCGCGTACTTCGCGGGGAACAGGAACCGGCTGAGCGGCAGCGCGACCGCCGTCAGGCCCGCAACAGCGGGCACGGCGATGAGCAGATACAGCCGCACGCCCTGATCGAGCAGCGGCTTTGCAGCGGCCTTGCCGCCCTCACGCCAGCCACGCAGCACGGCCGGATACACGCCGCGCATGATGCCGACCGAGATCATCGTGAACAGGCCGCTCGCGATGGAGTTGTTGTTGGAGTAGTACGCATACAGGATGTTGCCGTAAAAGCCGACAACGAGGTATTTGTCGATCTGGTTGAGCAGCGCCACCGAGATGGAAACGCCCATCAGCGGCACGCCGTATTTGAGGAATCGGTTCAGCAGCGGCTTGGAGAAATACTTCAGCCGCACGATGACCGGCAGACCGAGCGCAAACACCGCACCGATGGTAGCAACGCCGTCCGCAATGGTGTTGGCAAAGATGGCCGGGAACGGCGACGGGTAGTTCGACTTGCCGCCGACGAGCGCGAACGCAACCGCGAGCTTGAGCACCGCCGAGGTCAGCGACCACAGGATGGAGGCTTTCACGCGGCCGAGCTGGATGAGCGCCGCATTGAGCACCTGAAATGCCGTATAGGTGCAGAACATCAGCGCGCCGCCCAGATAGACCGGGCTCTGTGTCACTGCCGCCGTGATGCAGCAGCCGATGGCAACGAGCACGCACAATCCCAGATAGATGGTCGAAACCGTGGAGAACAGTCCGCGACCCTGATCGGCGCGGTATTCCTCGCCAACATAACGGGTCGCGGAGTTCGCCATCCAGCCCGCAAGGATGAGGTACAAAAGCTGTATCGTGGTGTTGGTCAGGTTGAACGCACTGACCGCGCCCTCCACAAAAATGTGCGAATACAGCGAGGAGCACCCGATAACGAGCAGTCCCTCGACCACCTTTGCGGGCAGGAACAGCATCGCATCACGTGTCATGGTATTTTTAGAGGACAATAGAAAAATCCCTCACTTTCCGTCAGATAAATAGGCAAGACCGCATAATTGAACAAGAGCAATTTACGAGTAAATTTTGCGGTATTGCCTTAAGTATACCATGTATCACAGTGAAACACAAACGCCGTTTCCCGAAAAATCGATGAAAAAGCCGTTTTTCCCTTGTCCATGTTTTGCAATCCCCCTGTTTTCATGGTATACTGATAGTAACTGTCAAATCGAACGTCTGGAGGTATTTGACTTTGCGAATCATGCACGTTATGGGCGGCGGCGATGTCGGCGGCGCCAAGACCCAGATCATGAATACCGTGACCGGCCTCAGCCGCACGAACGATGTGATGCTCATTTCGTTCCGCGCGGGCCCGTTCGCGGATGAAGCCCGCGAGCGCGGGATCGATGTCCGCGTCATCGAACGTCACAACCCGTTCCGCGCGGCACGCACCATGCGCGCCCTTGTGGACGAATTCAAGCCCGACATTATCCACTGCCACGGCGGCCGCGCCAACCTGATGGGCGCGATGGTGCGCCGCAGCCGTCATGTTCCCATCGTGACGACCGTCCACTCGGATTACCGGCTGGACTACCTCGGCAGCCCGCTCAAGCAGTACACGCTCGGCACGGCGAACGCCATCGCGCTGCGCTTTCTCGACTTCTATCAGCCCGTTGCCGACCGCATGGCGCGCACGCTCATCGAGCGCGGCTTCGACCCGGAACGCATCGTAAAGATCTACAACGGCATGGACTTCGACCGTCCCACCGGCGAATTTGACCGTGTGGCCTATCTGCGCGACACCTACGGCGCGGAGATCGAGGACGGCGATGTGCTGTGCGGCATCGCGGCGCGCCTGACCGCCGTCAAGGACATCGCGACCACCGTGCGCGGCTTTGCCGAGGCGCTGAAAAGCGCACCGCAGCTGCGCCTGTTCATCGCGGGCGACGGCGAGGACGAGGATATGCTCAAAAAGCTGTGCGACCAGCTCGGCGTGCGCGAGCGCGTAACGTTCTGCGGCTGGGTATCGCCCGTTATGCCGTTCTTCCGCGCAATGGACATCAACCTGCTGTCCTCGGTGTCCGAAACATTCCCCTACTCCATTCTGGAGGGCGTGTGCGCGGGCTGCGCGACCATCTGCTCGGATGTCGGCGGTATGCCCGAGCTCATCGACACAGGCGAGAACGGCTATATCTTTCCGGTCGGCGACTATAAGCGCCTTGCCGAGTATATGGCGCGGCTGGGCAACGATGCCGCACTGCGGCAGCAGTTTGCGGATGCGCTGTATGAAAAGGCTTCCCGCGATTTTTCGCGCGACAAGATGTGCGAACGCCAGATGGCCAACTACCGCCATCTGCTGGCCCGGTTCCACCGCCCGAAGAACGAGCGCGAGAGCATCGTCATCTGCGGTGCATACGGCCGCGGCAACGCCGGCGACGATGCGATCCTGGAGGCCATCGTGCAGGAAATGCGCGAGCTCGACCCGGAGCGCACCATCTGCGTGATGTCGCGCCGTCCCAAGGAAACGCGCCTCGTTTACCGCACGAACGCCATCTATACGTTCAATGTGTTCTCCGTGCTGCGTAAATTCCGGCACGCGGCGCTCTATATCAACGGCGGCGGCTCGCTCATGCAGGATGTAACGTCCACCCGCTCGATCTGGTACTACTGCTACACGCTGTACGCCGCCAAAAAACGCGGCTGCAAGGTGATGATGTACGGCTGCGGCATCGGGCCCATCAACCGTGCGGGCAACCGCAGCATGGCCGCCAAGACCATCGATGCCTCTGTTGACCGCATCACGCTGCGCGACGATAATTCCCGCGCACTGCTGGCCGAGATGGGCGTTACCCGTCCGGATATTCGCGTTTCCGCCGACCCGACCATCATATTGGAACCCGCGCCGCGCGAGATCGTCAATATCGCGCTCGAGCAGAGCGGCATCGACCCGAACGGCAGGTATATCGGCTTCGGCCTGCGTAACTGGAAGGGTCTGGACGCGGCGCTGCCCGAAATCGCGGCGGCGGCCAATTATGCCTACAAAAAGCACGGCCTGACACCGGTCTTTGTGCCCATCGAGTACCCGAGCGACCTCATGCCCGCCGAGCGGGTCGGCGCACTGCTCGACTGCCCGTGGCACGCCGTGCGTACCCGTCAGCCCATCGAGGTCACCATCGGCATCCTCGCCCGCATGAAGACGGTGGTCGGCATCCGACTGCATTCGCTGATGTTCTCGGCCGGTCAGGGCGTGCCCGTTGTCGGCATGAGCTATGACATCAAGGTGGACGGCTTCCTCAAATATATCGGCAGCCGCACCTGTTTGCAGCTCTCCTCCGTCAAGGCCGAGCCGCTGTGCCGCCTCATCGATGAATGCGTTTCCGGCGCGCTCGATAACGAGGTGCACCGCACGGCGGAAATGCTGCGTGAAAGAGAAACCGAAAACGTTAAGGGAGCGGCGAAACTGCTGGGTATTTCCGAAAACTAAAACCGTAGGGCGGGATGACCCCATCCCGCCGTTTTTCCCAACTGCATACCGTCAACAGCGGCGGGGTGAGGTCACCCCGCCCTACAATAAAACCATCAGAAACAAACCAAAGGGGCTATCAAGATATGAAAAACCACATCGTTTGTCTTTCGACAACGAACTACCATCCTCTGCCGACGCGCAAGCAGAACGTAATGAGCCGTCTGCGGAACAGCGAGATCCTCTATTTCGATCCTCCGGTGTCGCTCATCGCACCGCTCAAGGACAAAAAGGCCTCGGTCTACATCGACAAGTACAAGCAGCCCGGTGAAAAGGTCGAGGGCCACGAGAACATCACCGTGTATGCTCTGCCGCCTGTGCTGCCGTTCTTCAACAAGTTCCGCTGGATAAACAAGATCAACCAGAAGCGGCAGGCGGCGTTCATCCGCGAAAAGATGCGCGAGCACGGCTTCGGTGATGAAACCGTGCTGTGGTGCTACTCGCCGTCCTCGTGCGACATTGTGGAGCACCTGCCGCACGCCAAGCTGGTATACGACTGCGTGGATCGTCACTCGGCATATAAGGGACACATCAATCCGGCGGTCGTGGACAAAATGGAGCGCGACCTCGCCAAGCCCGCCGATCAGGTGTTCGCGACGGCGGTCGGCCTTGCCGAAACGCTCGAAAAGATCAACCCGACCACGCAGATGATCCCGAACGGTGCGGCGTATGAAATCTTCTCGCGCGTACAGACCGAAAAGGACACGCTTCCCTGCCCGGAGGACATGAAGGACCTCCCGCACCCGATCTTCGGCTTTGTCGGTATGCTGCAGGAGTGCATCGACTACGAGCTGCTCGAAAAGCTGGCGAAAAACCGTCCGAACGCGACCATTTTCCTCATCGGCCGCACGCTGCCGGGCGTTGACCTGACCCGCCTCAAGCAGTACCCGAACATCATCTTCCACGGTCTGGTGCCGCAGCCCGAGCTGCCCGCCTACCTCGCACAGATGGATGTCTGCCTGAACGTATTCCGCGCCGGTGCGCTCTCCAAGGACGTATCGCCGCTGAAATTCTACGAGTACCTTGCCACCGGCAAGCCGGTCGTTTCCACCCGTGAGCCGCTTCAGGTCGAGGACTTCAAGGACGTTGTGTACATCGCCCGCAACCCGGCGATGTTCCTGCCGCTGTGCGATGCCGCAGCCAAGGAGAACCGTCCCGCATGGACGGAAAAGCGCCTCGCCTACGGCGCGCAGTGCTCGTGGACCGAGCGCGTGCACCAGATGGAAGAAGTTCTCTATAAAAAGGGCGTTCTGCACGAAAGTGAAGTGGAGTAAAATTTATCTTTGGGCATTTGCACGAATCCCGAAAAAAGCGTGTAAAGTGCTTGCATTAACCAGTTAAATTGGCTAAAATAGAGATGTATCGTCACCGATGGTTTCAGAGAAAGAGGTGTGCACATGACCGGCAGCGTATTCTTAAAGCAGAGCGCAGTTCTCGGGCATTTTTGCATCCTTCTGGGCATCGGTGCACATAAATGAGCGAACACAGGGCACGGGTATACCCGTGCCCTCATTTGTTTTTGTAGGAGGAATGACAAATGAAGAAAGTTCTCGTCGTCATGGGGTCGGACAGCGACCTCAAGGTGATGGAAAAGTGCGTTGACCGTCTGAAATCGTTCGATATTCCGACCGAGGTCCGCATCTGCTCCGCGCACCGCACCCCGGCCGTTGCCGAGCAGCTCGCGAAGAACGCAGCGGCAGAGGGCTTCGGCGTGATCATCGCGGCGGCCGGCAAAGCGGCGCACCTCGGCGGTGTGCTGGCGGCTTACACCACGCTCCCCGTTATCGGCGTGCCGATGGCGACCAGCGTGATGGGCGGCATGGACAGCCTGCTCTCCATCGTGCAGATGCCCAAGGGCATCCCGGTGGCGACCGTTGCCATCGACGGCGCAGACAACGCTGCCATTCTCGCAGCGCAGATGATCGCCCTGTCGGATGAGGCGCTGGCCGCCAAGCTCGCACAGTTCAAGGCCGACATGGCCGCGGAAGTCACCGCAAAGGACGAAAAGGTTCGCGCTCAGTTCGCGTAATCTATATAGGTATCTCTGATACCGCATCCCCGCAAGGTAAAGGCGTGTGCGCTGCTCCCATTGGCAGTACCGCGTACAACCTGCAAACAACATTGTTTGGAATTAAACCGAATATACAAAATGGAGGAATTGGACATGGAAAAGAAAGAACAGCTGTACGAAGGCAAGGCCAAGAAGGTATTTGCTACTGACGACCCGAACCTCGTTATCGTTGACTACAAGGACGATGCGACCGCATTCAACGGCCTGAAAAAGGGCAGCATTACCGGCAAGGGCGTTATCAACAACGTGATGAGCAACCATATGTTCCAGCTGCTCGAGCAGCAGGGCGTGCCGACCCACTTCGTCGAGCAGCTCTCCGAGCGTGAAACGCTGGTAAAGAAGGTTTCCATCGTGCCGCTGGAGGTCATCATCCGCAATATTTCCGCCGGTTCTTTTGCAAAGCGCTTCGGCGTTGAGGAAGGCATCGTATTCGACGAGCCCACCATCGAGTTCTCCTACAAAAACGATGATCTGGGCGACCCGCTGATGAACGCTTACCACGCGATCGCCCTCAAGGCCGCTACCCGCGAGGAGATCGAAACCATCAAGTCGATGGCTTTCAAGGTAAACGAGGTCATGAAGCAGTATTTCGACTCCCTGAACGTTATCCTCGTTGACTTCAAGCTCGAGTTCGGCAAGACTGCGGACGGCAAGATCGTCCTCGCCGACGAGATCTCTCCGGACACCTGCCGCCTGTGGGACAAGACCACCAAGGAGAAGCTGGACAAGGATCGTTTCCGTCGCGACCTCGGCGGTGTCGAAGAGGCATATCAGGAGATCATGAAGCGCGTAATGGGCAAGTAATCCTGTCTGCACGCACAAAATACGGACAAGAAAAGGCTGAAGAATGAAATATCGTGTTTTAAGAAAAAACAGCACCCCGTTTGACAAGGTTCACGAGGAGTGCGGCGTATTCGGCATCGCAGCGCCGGAGGGCAAGGAGATCTCCGCCGCGCACGACGCTTATACCGCGCTGTTCGCACTCCAGCACCGCGGTCAGGAGGCTGCCGGCATCGCCGTCAACAAAAACGGCGTGATCCACTGCCACAAGGATGTCGGTCTGGTCAGCGCTGTGTTCAATCAGGACATTCTGGACAATATGCCCGGCTCGATGGCCATCGGCCATGTGCGCTACTCCACCACCGGCGATACGCGCCGCGAGAACGCACAGCCCATCTCCATCACCCATGTAAAGGGCAATCTGGCGGTCGCGCACAACGGCAACCTCGTGAACGCCGGTGAGCTGCGCCGCGAGATCGAGCTGGACGGCGGCATTTTCCGCTCCTCGAACGACACCGAGGTTCTGGTATATACCATCGTTAAGGAGCGCCTCAAGTGCGGCTCCATCGAAGAGGCCGTTATGAACACCATGCACCGCATCGAGGGTGCATACTCGCTGGTCGTCATGTCCCCGCGCAAGCTGATCGCGGCCCGCGACCCGCACGGCTTCCGTCCGCTGTGCATTGGCCTGCTGGACAACGACTGCTATATTTTCGCTTCCGAAACCTGCGCGCTCGATGCGCTGGGCGCAAAGTTCATCCGCGATGTCGAGCCGGGTGAGGTCTGCGTGGTCGAAAACGGCGAGCTGCGCTCCATGCACTGCGGCATCGAGTGCAAATCCTCCGCGTGCGTATTCGAGTACATCTATTTTGCCCGTCCGGACTCCATCATCGACGGCGCATCGGTCGAGCTGGCCCGTCAGGAGGCCGGCAAGTACCTGTCCATCGAGCATCCGGTCGGCGCGGATGTCGTTATCGGCGTGCCGGATTCCGGCATTCCGGCGGCTATCGGCTACGCAAAGTTCTCCGGCATCCCCTACGGCGTGGGCCTGATCAAAAACCGCTATATCGCCCGCACCTTTATCCAGCCGGGTCAGGACAAGCGCGAGCGCTCCGTGCGCCTCAAGCTGAACGCCCTGCGTACCGCTGTCGAGGGCAAGCGCGTTATCATGGTCGATGACTCCATCGTCCGCGGCACGACCTGCGGCCGTCTGGTAAAGCTGCTGCGCGATGCAGGCGCAGCCGAGGTGCATATGCGTATCTCTGCGCCGCCGTTCCGTCATCCCTGCTTCTTCGGCACGGATATTCCGGAGCGCAACCAGCTGCTCGCACACAACCGCACGGTCGAAGAAATGCGCGAGATCATCGGCGTGGATTCGCTGGGCTTCCTGTCGCTCGAAGCCTGCCGCAAGATCGCAGTCGGCTGCAAGCTGGATTTCTGTGATGCGTGCTTCTCCGGCGAGTACCCCATCCCGGTACCCGAGCAGGTGGATAAGAATATGTTCGAAACGGAAATTCCGCTTCCCTCCAACCAAGACTAAATCCGAATGGAAAATTATAATTGATAATGAGAGCATCCTGCTTTCATTATCAATTTTCCATTCTCAATTATGAAAGTGAGATGTAAAAGATGAGTGTAAGCCGTTCTGAAAGCTACAAGGCTGCCGGCGTTGACGTTACCGCGGGCTACGAAGCGGTCAAGCTGATGAAGCCGATGGTGGAAAGCACCTTTACCAAGGGCGTTATGGGTACCCTCGGCGGCTTCGGCGGCCTGTTCCGTCCGGATTTCAAAGGCATGAAGGATCCGATCCTCGTTTCCGGCACGGACGGCGTGGGCACCAAGCTCAAGCTGGCGTTCCTGATGGACAAGCACGACACCGTTGGCATCGACTGCGTTGCCATGTGTGTCAACGATATTGCCTGCTGCGGCGCACAGCCGCTGTTCTTCCTCGACTATGTTGCAGTCGGCAAGAACCACCCGGAAAAGATCGCCCAGATGGTTTCCGGCATCGCAGAGGGCTGCCGTCAGGCAGGCTGCGCGCTGATCGGCGGCGAAACCGCCGAAATGCCGGGCTTCTACCCGGAAAACGAGTACGACATGGCCGGTTTCTCTGTCGGCATGGTCGATAAGGAAAAGATGATCGACGGCACCGGCATCAAGGCCGGCGATGCGCTGATCGGTGTCGCCTCCTCCGGCGTACACTCCAACGGCTACTCGCTCGTTCGCAAGACCCTCGGCATCAACGAGAAGTCTGTCCGCCGCTACATCGACGAGTTCGGCAAGACCCTCGGCGAAGAGCTGCTCACGCCGACCAAGATCTACGTTAAGGCCATCCAGTCCCTGATGGGCAAGGTCGAGGTCAAGGGCATCAGCCACATCACCGGCGGCGGCTTCTATGAGAACGTACCGCGTATGCTGCCGGAGAACCTCGTTGCCAAGATCGAAAAGGCTGCTATGCCGGTCCCGCCGGTATTCGACCTCATCGCCAAGACCGGCAAGATCCCGGAGCGCGATATGTACAACACGTTCAACATGGGCGCAGGTCTGGTCCTCGCCGTTGCCGCCGAGGATGCTTCCCGCGCTGTTGCAGCCATTTCCGCTGCCGGTGAGCAGGCATATGTTATCGGCGAGTGCGTAAACGGCGCTGAAAAGGGCGTAGAGCTGGTATAAGCTCGGAATATCCCATTTCGTAGGGCGGGGTGCCCTCACCCCGCCGTTTTTAACGATAAGCAGATAATTTACATCGGCGGGGTGAGGGCACCCCGCCCTACGGAGAAGAAGATGCTGTTTTCAGCATACTTCGATTTTCGGAGAAAAATAAATGACTAACATTGCAGTTTTGGTTTCGGGCGGCGGCACGAATTTACAGGCGCTCATTGATGCACAGCAGGCCGGGAAGATCGAAAACGGTCAGATTTCGCTCGTTATCTCGTCCAACCCGAATGCGTATGCGCTCGAGCGCGCCGCAAATGCAGATATCCCCTCGATGACACTGCGTCGAAAGGACTTTTCCGATGCGGAGGAGTACGGCGAAGCGCTCACTGCGCTGCTCGAGGATGCAGAGATCGGCCTTATCGTGCTGGCCGGCTTTATGACCGTCCTGCCGGACAGCTTCTGCCGCCATTTTGAAAACCGCATCATCAACGTTCATCCCTCGCTCATCCCCTCGTTCTGCGGAGAGGGCTTCTACGGCCTGCGCGTACACGAAGCCGCGCTTGCCAAGGGCGTAAAAGTGACCGGCGCGACCGTGCATTTTGTATCCGAAGTGGTAGACGGCGGCGCGATCATCGCGCAGAAAGCCGTCGAAGTGCAGGACGGTGACACGCCGGAGATCCTGCAGAAGCGCGTGATGCAGAACGCGGAGTGGATCCTGCTGCCGCAGGCAGTATCCGACTTCTGCGCGGGCAGACTGCGCGTAGACGGCGCGATCGTCCATAAAAACTGAACAGGAGTGACAGCATTATGAGCAAAAATGTTTTTGACATCAGCCAGGAGCTGATGAGCAACGCCTATCCCGGCCGCGGCATCATTTTGGGCCGCACCCCGGATAATAAAAAGAATGTTATCGCCTATTTCATCATGGGCCGCTCGGAGAACAGCCGCAACCGCGTGTTCACCGAAACCGAGGACGGCATCCGCACCGAGGCATTCGACCCGTCCAAGATGACCGACCCGTCGCTCATCATTTACCATCCGGTGCGCCTGTACGACGGCACGCTGGTCGTTACCAACGGCGATCAGACCGATACCATCGTGGACTATCTCAAGCAGGGCAAGAGCTACTTCGAGGCGCTCCGCACCCGCGAGTTTGAACCGGATGCACCGAACTACACCTCCCGTATTTCGGGCATTGTCAACCCGGACGGCTCTTACAGCCTGTCCATCCTCAAAAACTTCACCTCGGACCGCACCGCCAACAAGCGCTTCTTCTACGAGTACGACAAGCCGGTCGCCGGTCTGGGCCACTTCATCCATACCTACCAGTGCGACGGCGATCCGCTGCCGCCGTTCCGCGGCGAGCCCAAGTGCATCCGCATCGAGCTGCCCATCCGCGAGTTCACCAACCTGCTCTGGAACAGCCTGAACGAGCAGAATAAGGTTTCCCTGTTCGTGCGCTACGTTGACCTTGAAACCGGCGAATACGAACAGGAGATCAGAAACAAACATCAGGAAAAGTAAATTGAATTTTACCGAAATACGGCTGTTTTTACCGTATTCCGTAGGGCGGGGTGTCCTCACCCCGCCGAGGTAAATCAGGTGCACAGGGTTAATCCGGCGGGGTGAGGGCACCCCGCCCTACGATACTATTTACCTCTGTATTCATCTGATATTCCCCGAGCCATGTTTTACATAGAGAAAGGATCATCTATGAACGAATTATCCTTAAAGTACGGCTGCAACCCGAACCAGAAGCCGGCCCGCATTTTTATGACCGAGGGCGAGCTTCCGATCGAGGTACTCAACGGCAAGCCGGGTTATATCAACTTCTGTGATGCTTTCAACTCGTGGCAGCTCGTCCGCGCCCTGAAAAAGGCGACCGGTCTGCCCGCAGCTGCATCCTTCAAGCACGTTTCTCCGGCCGGCGCGGCGCTCGGCAAACCGCTGACCGATGTCGAGAAGCAGATGTACTTCGTTGACACCGACAAGGAGCTCTCGCCCATCGCGTGCGCTTACATCCGTGCCCGCGGCGCGGACCGTCTGTGCTCCTACGGCGACTGGGCGGCGCTGTCCGACACCTGCGATGCAGACACCGCTTCCTACCTCGCACACGAGGTTTCCGACGGCATCATTGCGCCGGACTTCACTGCCGAGGCGCTCGAGATCCTCAAGACCAAGCGCAAGGGCGGCTACAACGTTGTCAAGATCGACCCGAACTACGAGCCCAAGCCGATCGAACAGCGCGATATTTTCGGCATCCGCTTTGAGCAGGGCTACAACAACTACGAGATCAACGAGAGCCTGCTCACCAACATCGTCACCGAGAACAAGAATCTGCCGGAGAGCGCCAAGCACGACATGATCCTCGCGCTCATCACGCTCAAGTACACGCAGTCCAACTCGGTCTGCTACGTCAAGGACGGCATGACCATCGGTGTCGGCGCGGGTCAGCAGAGCCGCATCCACTGCACGCGCCTCGCGGGCAACAAGGCCGACAACTGGTTCGTTCGTCAGCATCCGAAGGTCCTCGGCCTCCAGTTCGTTGACGGCATCCGCCGCCCGGATCGCGACAACGCCATCGACGTTTACACCTCGGACGAGTACGAGGACGTACTGGCTGAGGGCGTATGGCAAAAGACCTTCAAGGTAAAGCCCGAGGTGCTCACCGCCGAGGAAAAGAAGGCGTGGATCGCCAAGAACACCGGCGTAACCGTCGGCTCGGATGCCTTCTTCCCGTTCGGTGACAACGTAGAGCGCGCACGCAAGTCCGGCGTGGAGTACATTGTACAGCCGGGCGGCTCCATCCGCGATGACAATGTTATCGAAACCGCGAACAAGTACGGCATCACGATGGCATTCACCGGTATGCGCCTGTTCCATCACTAATGAAACTGCTCAAAGGGTATTATGCCTATTTAGCTGTGGCAGGCGGATTCCTGCTCAGCTTTGCCGCAAAAGACAACTGGGCGCTGCAAATGCTGGCATACGGGCTCATTTCGGC
>CAKSVR010000025.1 GCA_934504345.1 uncultured Agathobaculum sp.
AACCGTAGGTTGTCTACCCTCTTAGGCCCCGCGCGGGAGCGCCGTTCTCCCGCGCTCCGCAGAGCGCGAAACTCCCCAGCCCGGCAACGGCGTATTGCTTCGCAACTCGTGTGCACCAGAGAACGGATACCGAGGAATAGGCTGCCGCCCAGTTACGGCGTTGCGCTCACGCGCCTCGCGTGCACCGGAAAGCGGCTGCCGCGAACCGGCTGGTGCCGACTGCAAAATCTCCCGCTGCGGCTTGCATCCTCTCCGTTATTTTGCTATGATAGTAGGATGTAAGGAGTGACGGAAATGAACGCTGCGGAACGACGCACGAAAATCACCCATCTGCTGGCACAGGCCGAAAGCCCGCTGTCTGCCACGGCGCTGGCCGCCCAGTGCGGCGTGAGCCGACAGATCATCGTGGGCGATGTCGCCCTGCTGAGAGCCGGCGGACTTGCTGTGCTGGCTACACCACGCGGCTACGTTTTGGAGAACACCTCGTCGCCGTCCTGCGTGGAGCGGCGCATCGTCAGCTACCATCAGGACGACCGCATGATGGAGGAACTGTACCTTGTCGTCGATCTCGGCGGCGCTGTCATCGATGTGACGGTGGAGCACTCCGTTTACGGCCAGATCTGCGCGCCGCTGCACATCTTTTCGCGGTACGATGCGGATGCATTCTATCAAAAGCTGACCCAGTCCGGCTCGCGCCCGCTGTGCGACCTGACAAGCGGTATCCACCTGCACACCATCCGTGCGGCAGACGAGCAGACACTCGAGCGCGTGATGCACGGCTTGCAGGAAAAGGGTTTCCTGCTGACCGAGGACAAATAAAAGACCACCCGAACGCAGCACGGTTCGGGTGGTTTTCTTATTCTTCCAGATCGGCGCGGTATGCCGCGATCTGCTCCGCATCCCATACTTCAAGGTCGCGCACACCGGCGCGGCCCTCTACATGGTGACGGAACTCGTGCCGCAGCACTTTTCGCATTTCCTCGGTCAGCTCGTCCTCGTCCAGATGGCCGAACGCCCGCTTGAACGAGCCGTAATACATCACGATATACTTTCCCATCGCCGGGTCGATGCGGTACTGACCCATGACGTACAGCGTACCGTTCCGGTCCTCCGGGTGCAGCAGTCGGCCCGGCTCCACCACGATGCCGCCGTTCAGCCCGTCATAAAATTCCTGCGGTATCTCCTCCGCAAGCTCGGATAATATCTCCTCAAACCGGTCGATCGAAACCATAGTATCTTCCTTTCTGACCTTGCTGTGTTCTGCCCTTACTATAACACAAGCAGAAATTTGCGGCAACCAAACTTTTTGTGAATAAGGTGTCTTGACACCTGTATATTTTCGTTGTATACTCTTATCTGTTCACAACGAAATATTGGAAAGGACTTGTTCCCATGGTTAAGAGCAAAAGTTTGTATCATTTAGCACTGGCCGGCGTACTGTGTGCAATCGGCATTATCATCCCGATCTTTTCTCCTGTAAAGATTCGGCTTGACCCAATGAGTTTCACGCTGGCAAGCCACGTCGCTATTTTTCTGGCGATGTTCATTTCTCCGGCTGTCGGCGTAGCCGTTTCGATCGGCACAACGCTCGGTTTTCTGGTCGGCGGCTTCACTATGCCGGTCGTTCTGCGTGCGCTGACCCACGTTGTATGGGTCGCACTCGGCGCGTTCTATCTCCAGAAGCACCCGGAGTTGATTGACTTCCATCAGCCGGTTGCAAATCGCAGTGCAAAGCTGTTTGGGCTTGGTGCGGTACTCAGCATCATCCACGCTGTACTGGAAACTATGGTATGCGTACCGGTTTACTTCGGTCAAGGCCTGTCTGGTGCGGAAACCGTCCGTATTCTGCTCGGGTTGGTTCTGCTCGGCTCGTTCATCCACTCGATGGTCGATTATGTGCTGTCGCTGCTTATCTGGCGTCCGGTCAGCGGTACGATGCGCCCCAGCAAGGCTTCATAAAGTACAAAACACCCGTCATTGACGGGTGTTTTTCTTTGCTTACTTCACCTCGCAGCCGCCCCATTCAACGACCGTGAAGCCGTCCCGCGCGAACGGTGCGAATGTCTGCGGCTCGATGCTCTGCGCCCTGTGCAGCGGCTTCCAGGCCATGAATACGCGGAGCAGGCTGTCCGGTGTCGGGTCAATGTCCAGCTTGGCGGTGTCCGTGTAGCGCTCAGACTGGAATGCAATCAGGTTGTACGGGTTATCCTGCATTTTCGGCAGCCAGTACACGATAAATTCGTTGTACTCGCGCGGTGTCAGACCGATCTCGGCCAGTTTTTCGCGGAGAAAGTCCGCCGTGTCCGCTCCTGCTACGCAGAAGCCCTTGGAGAAATCGTAGTCGGTCTTGTCCTCGCCCTCCCAGAACAGATAGGAGTATTCGTCGCCGTTCTCATCGTACAGCGTGCCGTCCGGCTCGGCGGTGACTGTCCAGCCGTTCTCGTAGGCCGGATACGTCGCGGTGAGCGTGCCCGCGTAGTCCAGCGACACGGAAACCGTCGTTTCCTGCTCGGGATAGAGGTAGATGACGGGTTTGGCATCGCTCTGTTCCTGCTGTGCCTGCTGACCGCAGGCGGTCAAGCCCAGTGCCAGCGCTGCCGTCAAGGTTCCTGCCAGTAATCGCTTCATATGGATTCCTCCTTACTGCACCTCACAGCCGCCCCATTCAACGACCGTGAAGCCGTCCCGCGTGAACGGTGCGAACGTCTGCGGCTCGATGTTCTGCGCCCTGTGCAGCGGCTTCCACGCCATGAATACGCGGAGCAGACTGTCCGGTGTCGGGTCAATGTCCAGCTTGGCGGCATCTGTGTACGCCTCAGACTGGAATGCAATCAGGTTGTACGGGTTATCCTGCATTTTCGGCAGCCAATACACGATAAATTCGTTGTACTCGCGCGGTGTCAGGCCAATCTCGGCCAGTTTTTCGCGGAGAAAGTCCGCTGTGTCCGCTCCTGCTACGCAGAAGCCCTTGGAGAAGTCGTAGTCGGTCTTGTCCTCGCCCTCCCAGAACAGATAGGAGTATTCGTCGCCGTTCTCGTCGTACAGCGTGCCGTCCGGCTCGGCGGTGACAGTCCAGCCGTTCTCGTAGGCCGGATACGTCGCGGTGAGCGTGCCCGCGTAGTCCAGCGACACGGAAACCATCGTTTCCTGTTCGGGATAGAGGTAGATGACGGGTTTTTCAGTTAACGGCTCATCTGCCGGCTCAGTGCAGCCTGCCAATCCGAGCACCAGCGCCGCCGTGAGTGTCCCTGCAAGCAATCGTTTCATATGGATTCCTCCTTACTGCACCTCGCAGCCGCCCCATTCAACGACCGTGAAGCCGTCCCGCGCGAACGGTGCGAACGTCTGCGGCTCGATGCTCTGCGCCCTGTGCAGCGGCTTCCACGCCATGAATACGCGAAGCAAGCTGTCCGGTGTCGGGTCAATGTCCAGCTTGGCGGTGTCCGTGTAGCGCTCAGACTGGAACGAAATGAGGTTATACGGGTTATCCTGCATTTTCGGCAGCCAGTACACGATAAATTCGTTGTACTCGCGCGGTGTCAGGCCAATCTCCGCCAGTTTTTCGCGGAGAAAGTCCGCTGTGTCCGCTCCTGCTACGCAGAAGCCCTTGGAGAAGTCGTAGTCGGTCTTGTCCTCGCCCTCCCAGAACAGGTAGGAGTATTCGTTGCCGCTCTCGTCGTACAGCGTGCCGTCCGGCTCGGCGGTGACAGTCCAGCCGTTCTCGTAGGCCGGATACGTCGCGGTAAGCGTGCCCGCGTAGTCCAGCGACACGGAAACCGTTGTTTCCTGCTCAGGATAGAGGTAGATGACGGGTTTGGCGGAACTCTGCTCGTTACAGCCTGTCAACCCAAGCACCAGCGCCGCCGTGAGTGTCCCTGCAAGCAATTTTTTCATAGCGATTCCTCCTTTGTCCGGTTAGACGATGCGCGGCAGGGTTTGTTCCCTGACAGGCTGTAAAATCTTCTTTTTCTGTGTTTTCTTACCGCTCTGTTCTGTCAAAAAACGCGAAAGGCCATCCCTGCTGGGACGGCCTTTCCGCACTCTCTCTTTTTCCCTTTTCGGCGTTTTGCGCGGTTACTTCTTCAGGCGGTTGATGTACTCGAGGATAATATCGGAAGAATACTCAACGCCCAGACGGCCTGCATTGATGCAGAGGTCGTAATGATCGCACTTGCCCCATACCTTGCCGGTATAGTAATTGTAGTAGGTAGAACGCTGCTTATCCATCTTTTCGAGCGCAGCTTCCGGAGTCTTGCCTTCAATAACGTAATCACCGCAGGTCCGAACGCGCTTTACGCGGTCCTCGATCGAGCCGTGAATGAAGAAATCGAACTTGTTCGGGAAATCCCGCAGAACGTGGTCAGCGCAGCGGCCAACGATAACGCACGGGGAATCCTCCGCCATCTCGCGGATGATGTTGGACTGCGCCAGATAGAGCTGATCGGTCAGGCTCATGCCGTTCAGGCCGACCGAACCGAACATCGTCAGCGAGTACAGGAAGCTGTTGGTGGCGCGCTTATCGAGCTGCTCAAACAGCTTTTCGTCAAAACCGGTCTTTTTCGCCGCACGGGTGATGAGCTCGCGGTCATAGAACGGAATGCCCAGACGGAGCGCCAGCTTCTGACCGATCTCACGACCACCGGTACCATATTCACGACCAATAGTAATAATCAAGTTGTTATTCATAACGCACCCTCCTTACCAACCGGAATTATACAAGTTGTACAATTCTCTATATTCGTAGTATGAACCATTTATGCGTTTTTGTCAAGAGGGATGAAAAAATTTTTTCAACGGGATAATGGCGAGAGATTCTGCTTTCGAGGGAAGCGTTCTCTGCTGCGTAAACCAAAAACCCGCTCGAAAGCGGGTTTTAAGGTTTTACTTGTTCTTAATGAGCATCGGGCCGACTTCATTGATGTTGCCGGCGCCCATGGTGAGCACCAGATCATTCGGGCCGGCCTCCCTGCGGAGATAATCCGCAATCTCGTCAAAGCTGTCGAACGACACTGCGCCCGGCACTTCCTTGGCGATGTCCGAGGAGTAGATACCGATGGTATTCTTCTCGCGGGCGGCGTAGATCGGCGCGAGGACGGCCTGATCACACAGCTTGAGCGCCTCTACGAACTCGGGGAACAGCGCCTTTGTACGGGTATAGGTGTGCGGCTGGAACGCGCACAGGATACGGTCGAAGCGCATCTCCTTGGCGGTGTTCAGCGTGGCTTTCATCTCGCTCGGATGGTGGGCGTAATCATCCACGACGGTCGCGCCGTTCGCCATCCTGCCGACCAGCTGGAAGCGGCGGGACGAGCCGGTGAACTTGTTCAGGCCGCGTTCTGCGGCATCGCCCGGCACACCGAGGAACTCGGCGGCGGCACAGCACGCCAGCGCGTTCAGCATATTGTGGCGGCCCGGCACGGACAGCTCGACCTTGGCGTACTCCCTGCCCTCGACCAGCACGGTGAAGCGGTAATAGCCGTTCTCGTCGCGGACATCGATCGGACGGACATCGGCCGTTTCGCTCACGCCGAACGTGCGTACCTTGCGGTTGATATGCGCCACGCTCCGCATCGCGTGCGGGTCGTCACCGTTGACGACAACGAGGCCGTTCATCGGGGTCAGCTCCGCGAACTCGTGGAACGAGTGGATAATATCATTGATATCCTTGAAAAAGTCCAGATGGTCTTCCTCCACGTTGAGGATAACGGCAACGGTCGGTGCAAAGCGCAGGAACGAGTTGCAGTATTCGCAGCTTTCGGCTACAAAACATCCTTTACCGCCGATGCGGAGCGTACCGCCGATGGCAGGCAGGTTGCTGCCGACCATAACGGTCGGGTCCATCTGCGCCTCCATGGTCATCAGCGTCATCATCGAGGTCGAGGTGGTCTTGCCGTGCGTACCTGCCAGACAGACCACGTTATCGTAATCGCGCATGAGGTGTCCCCATGCCTCGGCACGCTCCATCACCGGAATGCCGAGCTCATGGGCACGGACGATCTCCGGGTTGTCGTCATGCACAGCGGCGGTACGCACGATCAGGGCCGCGCCCTCGACGTTCTCCGCCTTGTGCTCGTAGGTGATCTTTGCGCCCAGCGCCTCCAGACGGGCGGTGACATCCGTACGCAGACGATCCGAGCCGGAAACCGGCACGCCGCGGCTGAGCAGCAGCTCACCGAGCGAGTTCATGGACACGCCGCCGATACCAATGAGGTGGATGCGTTCCTTATTTTCAATGTAGGGCTTAATAGACAGAGCCATTTCCCTAAGCCTCCTGTATTTTTCGTTTATGGGTTATATTATAGTACAAAATCGGTCAGAATAAAATAGCAAACCGAGAAAAACTCTCAGAACTTGTTTACGATTTGGGAAAAGCGCATATCCTGCCGCCTGTCACAGTCATTTTTCAGTTCTCTGTTTTCTAACCAAAGTGTAGTTTGATTTTTTGGGCCGCATACGGTAAAATGATTTTATATAAAAGGAGAGATACCGTATGAGAGTATTGATTTTATCCGTCACCGCCGGATTCGGCCACCATGCCACCGCACAGGCCATCGGCGATATGCTGCAATCCAAAGGCGCGGAGGTCCACACGCTGGACGTTTACGCCTATATCAGCAACCTGATCAAAACCACTATCGACAAGGGCTATCTGTTCTCCTCCAAGCATATGCAGACGCTTTACCGTCTGGTCTACCAGCTGGCCGAGAACAACGGCGCAGGCTACTTCAACTCCGCGCCGAGCATCATCAATATCATCAACGCGCTGGGCGCATCCAAGTTCGCCAAGGTCATTTCGGGCCATGTGCCCGATGTCATCATCTGCACGCACGTTTTTGCCGCGCAGATGGTCGATGAGCTGAAAAAACGCAAAAAACTGGCCGATATTGAAACCATCGGCATTGTTACCGACTACACCCTGCACCCGTACTGGGAGGATGTCCCGCGCGTGCAGTACATCGTCACCGCCAGCGAGCTGCTCACCTACCGCTGCGTGCAGCGCGGCATCCCGGAGGAGCGCATCCTGCCGTTCGGCATTCCGGTGCACCCCAAGTTCAACCAGAAGCTCGCGCGCGAGGATGCGGCAGCGCAGCTCGGCATCGAGCCCGGCCGGCCCACCATCCTTCTGATGGGCGGCAGCATGGGCCACGCCGACCATGTAAAGACCATCGAGAAGCTGTCGCAGATCGGCAAGCCGTTCCAGCTGCTCGTCGTGTGCGGCAACAACAAGAAAATGCTCTACCATGTGCAGCAGTACGCCGCGCGCTATCAGGGCCCGTGCAGCATCCATCCCTACGGCTTTGTACACAACGTTGAGGTGATGATGAGCGCCTCCGACTGCATCGTATCCAAGCCGGGCGGCCTTACCGTGTCCGAAGCGCTGGCGAAAAACCTGCCGATGCTGCTGGTCGATCCCATCCCCGGCCACGAGGAGCGCAACGTGGATTTCCTTGTCAACAACGGCATGGCCGCGCTCATCACCAAGCACTTCCCCATCGACGAGGCGGTGTACGAGCTGTTCTGCAATCCCGTACGGCTGGAAACCGTGCGCCGCACCATGAGCGAGATCGCGCATCCCGATGCCACCGAACGGCTGGCGGAATTTGTCCTGCACCACAAATAACGAGCTGAAAAAGGGAGTACCCGCCTGCGGGTGCTCCCTTTCATGCCTTTGTGCCGTTACTGCTCGACTAAAACATAGTTTCCGTCGGAATCGCGCTCGTACAGCAGAATTTCATCGCTGTCCGCGAGCTTCACGCGGTATTTCCACTTGCGCGGGTTTGTGCTGTACCATGGACGGATAACCTCCACGCTGTCGAATATCGCATCGGAATAGACCTGCTGTTCGGTCTTGATATGATGTTTCAACTGTTGCTCCATGTTCATTATCCGGTAATCGAGCGACCCTTTTGCGATTTTTACACCGAGCACCAGCAAGATCAGGCACAGCACTGCGGCTGCAATGCGAATTTTCTTTTTCATACGCTCCGCCTCCCTTTACACAGGTCGATATCGCTTCGGCTTACTGCGCCGCACCCGCCTCTGTCTGCTCGGGCTGCGGCACGAGCGGCACCAGCAGCTTGGCGATCAGGTTTATCATTTCGGTCTTCGGGATGGGCTGCGCCTCGGTGATCCACTTTTCGATCATGCCGATGGCACCGGTTGCCAGAAACCGCGCCGCGTAGGCATCCTCGATGCTGCGGTACGGAAACAGCTCCATGCGGCACTCCTCGATGACGACGATCATTTTTTTGCCGAAGCCGTCCGGCGCGTTCACCTTGATGAGCGCGGTGACGATCTCGCGGTTTTCCTCCAGATAGTCCATCAGGCGGCCGAGCACCGGTCGGAGTGTCGCGGTTTCGCTCGGGCGGATGGTGGCGATCATTCCCCGGAAGTCCGCTATCATCTCCGCCTCGATCTTGTCGCGCAGGTCGTATACATCGCGGTAGTGCGCGTAAAATGTACCGCGGTTGATGTCCGCCTCGCGGACAACGTCAGTCACTGTGATGCTCTGGAAGTCCTTTTGCAGCATCAGCCGTGTCAGTGCCTGCCGCAGCAGCTTCTTTGTTCGCCGGATGCGCTTATCCTCCACTTCTGCCATGCCATTCCTCTCCATTCCAAATTCGATTCATTTCCGCAAATCTGCATTTTAACGAACACATCAAATATTTTTGTCTGTTATCATCCACTCTTATCATATTTGATTATTGCGTTCGTTATCCTTATGCCTTATACTATAACACGAAAAGAAATCCTACACAATATCTATTTCTGAGAAAGATGGTGTTTTCTTTGTGAAACTTAAAGGACACAGCCCAGTTGATCTGATCATTAACAACCGCAAACTGATCGAAAAGATTTATATTGTACTTATCATCTTCAGTGTGATCTGTGTGCCGATGGTCGGCATCAACTACGACCTGACAAAGTACCTGCCGGACTCGTCCCCGTCCGCGCAGGCACTCGACATTATGGAGGACGAATTTACTTACCCCGGCATGGGCCGTGTCATGCTGGAGGATGTCACGCTGTATGAAGCGAAGAGCATAAAGGACCGCATCGCAGATGTGGACGGCGTGGACATGGTCATGTGGTGCGATATGACCACCAATATCTACGGCTCGAGCGAGTTCATCGACTACTCCAACATCGATGACTACTACAAGGATAACAAGGCCTATATGGATGTTATCTTCACCGACAAGGACTCCTCCACCCAGACCCACAAGGCCGTACACGAGATCGAGAGCATCGTCGGCGACCGAGGTCTGGTTGCAGGCTCCGCCGTGTCGGATACCAACCTCGGCCCGACCATCAACACGGAGGTCGCCCGCGTTATGGCGCTGGCGGTCGTCATCATCTTCATCATCCTGACCATCACCACGACCTCGTGGTTCGAGCCGGTGCTGTTCCTGTCCGTGCTCGGCATCGCGATCCTGCTCAACATGGGCACGAACATCATCTTCGGTGAGATCTCGTTCCTGTCCAACGCGGTCGGCGCGGTATTGCAGCTGGCCTGCTCGATGGACTACTCCATCTTCCTGCTGCACGCCTTCACGCAGGAGCGCGCCACCGGCGCGGAGCCCGAACAGGCGATGGCGAACGCATGGCGCACCGCGTTCTCCTCCATCGGCGCCTCCGGCATGACGACCATCGTCGGCTTTGCGGCCATGGCGCTGATGAACTTCGGCATCGGCCCGGATATGGGCTTCGTGCTGGCAAAGGGCATCGCGCTCAGCCTGCTGACTGTGCTGCTGCTCATGCCCGCGCTCATCCTGCGCTCGCAGTACATCATCGCCAAGACCCAGCACCGCCCGTTCATCCCCAAGCAGGGCCGCGGCTTCGGCGAATTCGCCTATAAGATTCGCCACATCGTGTTCATTGTCGTGCTCATCCTCATCGTGCCGTGCTACATTGCACAGGGCATGGCGAACTTCTCCTACGGCAACGAGGCGGTAGCCAATTCGCCCGGTACGCCGGTATACGAGGCCGAGCAGAAAATGAACGCCGAGTTCGGCAAGAGCAACATGATGATCGCGCTCGTGCCGCTCGACAGCAACATCACCGAAAAGGCCATGACCGAGGAGATCGATGATCTGCCCTACGTCAAGTATGCGCTCAGCCTGTCGTCCGTACTGCCGGAAGGCATCCCGGAGGATTTCCTGCCGGAGAACATCACCAGCATCATGCACTCGAAAAACTGGGCCCGCGTTATCATCAATATGCGTACCTCGGGCGAGAGCGACGATGCATTCCGCTTTGCAGACAACATCCGCAGCATCGTCGATAAGTATTATCCGGATGAAACAACGTATCTTGTCGGCGTAACGCCGTCTACGCAAGACATCAAGGACATCATCGTGCCGGACTACAACCGCGTTAACATCGTATCGCTGCTGGGCGTTGCGCTCGTTATCGCCATCACCTATAAGGCACTGATCCTGCCGATCGTCGTGCTCATCCCGATCGAATGCGCCATCTTCATCAACACCGCTCTGCCGTATATCTACGGCCAGCGCACCATGTACCTCGGCTTTATCATCGTCGGCTGTATCCAGCTCGGCGCGACCGTTGACTACTCCATACTGATGACCGGCAACTATCTGGATGCCCGCTCACAGGGCGACAAAAAGGAGGCCGCGATACGCGCGGTATCGGTCAGCGCCGAGTCGGTAATGACCTCCGGCCTTATCGTTATGACGGTCGCCTACGGCCTGTACTTCATGACCTCGGTCGAGGCCATCTCGGGTCTGGGCCAGCTCATCGGCCGCGGTGCGCTGATCTCGGTCATCCTCGTGCTGTTCTTCCTGCCGATGTGCCTGATGCTGTTCGACCGCTGGATCGTCAAGTCGGACTACGCAGAGAAGAAGCACGCCAAGATGAACAAGATCCGCGCGACAAAGATCAAGCTGCCGATCCTGAGCGAGCTGCACCAGCAGCGCGTCAATCTGCAGAACCAGATCCGCGAAAACCGCAAGGCACGCAACAAGGAGCTGCGCCTCAAGCTCAAAAACCTGATGAACGGCGATGGCTTCAAGCTGCCGCAGAATTACGAGCCGCCCAAGTCCGAGCCGCCCAAATCTGAGCAGCCGGAAAGCTCCGCGCACAAGCGGATGATCGGCAAAAAGCTGCATATGCGTATCCATAACCGCATCGAAAAGCGCCGCGAACAGCTCGAACAGCTGGCGCAGCGCCTCGGCAGCGACAAAAACAAGCCGAACGACAGCCAGAATGACAACCAGAACGATAATACGGAGGAGAACGACCATGAAAACAGATAAGCTGCGCCGACTGACCGCAGCCTCGCTTGTTCTTGCGTTCACGCTGCCGCAGGCGGCACAGGCCGCCGCGCCCACGGTAGAAACCGACGAATCGGTATATATCAACATGGATTACTACGGTGCGCCCACCAATACGCGCATCGTAAAGGGTGTCAGCCTGAACGGCCACACGGACTTTACCGATTTCGGCAACTATGCCGATGTGTACAACATGAGCACCTACGACGAACCGGTCATCAAGAACAATTCGGTGTACTGGAAGCTGTCCGACACCGACAAGCAGCGCTTCTACTACGAGTGCATCCCGACCGACAAGGTGAACATCCAGATGCCGTGGAACTTCGATGTTTCCTATAAGCTCAACGGCGTTTCCGTCCGCGCGGAGGACTGCGCCGGCGCGAACGGCCTTGTGGAGATCACCATCCACGCCGTGCCGAACAGCTATGCCAGCGACTACTACAAGAACAACATGATGCTCGTGTGCGGCACGGGCATCGACATGAGCAAGGCGCTCTCCATCGATGCGCCGGGCGCGCAGGTGCAGTCTATGGGCACTTACAAGCTGGTCGTGTTCATGGGTATGCCGGGCGAGGAGAGCACGTTCACTGTACGCATCGGCTCGGATGCGTTCGAGAGCATGGGTATGTTCATGTTTATGACACCCGCTACCCTGTCCTCGCTGGATATTATCTCCGATCTCAAGGACGTAAAGGACCGCCTGAGCGATTCGGGCGACAGCCTGTACGCCGGCATGAGCAGTATGCTCGACACGATGGAATCCATGCAGAGCGGCATGAGCACCATGTCCTCCGGCATCTCGGGCATCAACGCGGTGCGCCAGCAGCTCATCCGCGACCGCGGCACCATCGATCCCAAGACCGATGCCGCGCTCACCGCATTGCAGGAGCTCACCGGTCAGAGTGATTCGCTCATCCCCGAGCTGACCTCCACCAAGGAAACGCTCATCAAGCTGAACGCGACCACAAACAGCATCCTCGATACGCTCGAGGAGTCCGGCGCGGACATCACCGAGTATCAGACACTTCTCAAGAACATCAAGACCTCGCTGGGCAACCTCGAAAACCTGATGGACGATCTGGACGACAAGACGGGCTCGGAGTGGCTGTATATCAGCGAGCTGCAAAGCGACATCAGCAAGCTGAAAAAGGACCTCGGCAATATCGAGGACGATATGGACGATCTGAGCAGCCGCATCAGCGACCTGAACGCCATGAACAGCGCGATCAACGGTGCGATGGCCTCGGTTCTTGACAAACTTTATGATGACGGCAACGGCGTTATCTCGGCTGAGATGTACCAGAGCATGGCGCAGCTGCTCAGCACGCTGTCCTCGCGCTGCAAGGCGCTGACCGACACACTGGAAGGTGCAGCCTCCAATCTGTCAGCTACTGCAAAATCGCTCTCCGGCCTGCTGGGCACTACGGATTCCATCCTCGACAATCTGGACGACATCTGCGACATTCTCGACGATTACAAGGGTCTGGGACAGGACTTCACCGCCGAGGGCAAAAAGCTGACCGAACTGGCAAACACCACGCTCGACCGTGTCAATCAGCAGCTTGCCGAAATCCCGGCGCTGACTGAGTCGCTCAACCAGCTGACCTCCATCACTTCGGCTTCCATCGACAAGGGCAATGAGCTGATTCAGACCACTACGAAAACGCTCACGGCCTCCTACGAGCTGCTGGATACGGTGAACAGCACGCTTCGCTCGGTCCGCAGTGATGCGGATGCCAGCACGCAGACCACCATCGACGGCCTGCTCGATGTGCTGGATAAGGCCGCCCGCTCGAACAGCTCCGGCAAGATGCAGACCGCGACCGATGACATCCACAACGCCATCGACGATGCAAAGACCGACCTCGAGGAGGATACCAACATCCTCAACATCGACTCCAGCGCCGATCTGCAATCCGTGACGAGCAGCATGAATCCCTCGCCCACCAGCCTGCAATTCATTCTCCGCACGCAGGAGATCTCGGTGGATGACGATGCCGACAACAGCACTTCGGATCAGGATGCCGCCGACGAAGGCGTTCTGGCCCGTATCGTGAACATCTTCAAGAAGCTGGCAGCCGCCATCTACGGCGTGTTCACTTCGGAAGAGTAACGGCATATCCAAAGGACAGAAACCCGGTTTCTGTCCTTTTTCATTTCGCCGATACGCGGCAGCCGCTTTCCGGTGCACGCGAGGCGCGGGAGCGCACTCGCCCTGTCCGGGCGGCAGCCCTTTTCTCGGCACTCTTTACATGGTGCAACCGAGTTGCGGAGCAATACGCCGTTGCCGGGCTGGGGATTTCGCCGCCGCTGCGGCGGGAACGGGTGCGCCGCCCCGGCGCTGGGGCAAAAAGGGAGGGACACCTACGGTTTGCCCGTAGGCCACTAAACATTATTCCCGCGCTGTGCGCGGATTAAATGAGTGCGTCTCCCTCTTTGAACTCCTACCTTTCCCTCAGCAGCCTCGCGAACGGGCCTTACGGCCCTACTTCGTAGGTAACTCGCATAAAGGAACGGGTATCGGCTTCCGTTTTCGCGCTGTCGCGGCGTTATCGCGGCAGATTGCACGGGTTTTGCGTAAATACTGTCGCAGACCGTTAACGGCTTGAGCGCAGCCGAGGGAGGAATGGCGCTTTGCGGCCTATGAGCCGGTAACGATACTGCCGTTCCTTTTTTCGGTCCCACCTCTAAGTAGGAACGGAACGTTCCGTCGCTCCGAGGTATCCCAAAAGGGAAAAGGGGAGCTTCCTAAGAGGGTACGCACTCATTTAATCCGCGCACGGCGCGGAAATAAGGTTTAGTGGCCTACGGGCAAAACCGTAGGTTGTCTACCCTCTTAGGCCCCGCGCGGGAGCGCCGTTCCCCCGCGCTCCGCAGAGCGCGAAATCCCCAGCCCGGAAAGGGCGTATTGCTTACGCAACTCGTGTGCACCACGAAACGGATGCCGTGGAATAGGCTGCCGCCCGGTTACGGTGCAGCGCTCACGCGCCTCGTGTGCACCGGAGAATGGCTGCGTAAAGCAAAATTTGCAGCAAAAAAGCGGTTCCGTTTCCGGAACCGCTTTCCCCATATCAGGTGCGAATCTTTTCGCCCATCTCTGCGCTTGCGTGGCTGAGCACCGGGAGCAGCACTGCGCCCACGATGATGCCTGCAACGCCCTGTACAATGTTCATCGGCACGCCGACAACGACTGCCACCGCCGCCGCGCCCACGCTGCTGCCCATCAGCACTTCCATGCCGGTTTCATACAGGAAATAACCCAGCACCATGATGATCTCCGCCGGAATGCCGCACACGACCACGCGCGCCACGGTGTTCAGGCTCTTGCCTGCCATGCGGTGGTACAGCCAGCCGCCGACCAGCGCCGTCAGCGCCTTGATGGCGAACGTGCCGGGCACCCATGCCATGTAGCCGCCGATGAGATCGGCCATCATCGAGCCGATACCGGCCGCCAGCGCACCCACGCCCGGGCCGAGCAGCACGCCGCACATCAGCACCATGCCATCGCCGAGGTGGATATAGCCCTGTGTCGGTGTCGGAATACGAATGATCATCGTTGCGACGGTTGTCAGAGCGGCCATCAGCGCCGCCAGAACGATCGTTCTCACTTTTTTGCTCGTCATAGCGCATACCCTCTTTTTCTATCGGAGATTTTGTCTATAAGAGTATTGTATGCGATGATTGAGCTTTGCGAAAGTGTCAGTTTTCGCAATTTTCATAATGCCAGTTTGCCTGAACGGGATATTGTCAGGCGTTGGCCTTGAAATTGTTCATGTAGTATTCGCCATTCTCGTCATCCATGACGATGCACACCAGCTTGCCCTTATTCGCAACCTTGGCTTCGTCCACGCCGACACAGATCCACTTGCGCGGGTCAGCGGTGGTCTTGAGCTTGGCGGCCGCATCGGCTGCCTGCTTTTCGTCCGCGAAGCGCAGCACAACGACCGAATGCGCCGCCGAGGTGATAGCCGACTCGGAAGCCGCGCCCGCCTCAAACGTGATGTCCTCGGTGCCGAGATACCAGTACAGGCCGCGGCTCATGCCGTCTGCGCCCATGCCGTTGTAAAGTGCCTCGCGCTCTGCCCAGCCCTCATACGGACGGTCGCCGTAAATCTTATCCAGCAGTGCATTCAGCGCCTCATCCACTGGAACGGTTTCCGGCGTTTCCGGCTCGGTCACTTCGGGCTTTTTGTAGCCCCATACAGCCTCGCCGTATTTCTTCATAAACAGGTCGTAGTTCTCATTGTAACGCTTGGCGTACACGCTCTCGATCTGCGGGTCAAAGGTGTAGGCCGTGCCGTCAATGGTGATCTCCGTCCATGCGTGAACCGATTCACTGCCCTTGGGCGATACGCCCGTGCCCGGGATGGCCTGTGCATCAAAGCCGACCTGACGGGCGAGGTAAGTAAACGCCGCCGCCCACGAATAGCAGTTGCCCTTGTGGTTTTTGAGCATATCAGTCGCAGAGGTGAGCGCCCAGTCGCTCTTGCTGGTGTCGGCTGCGCCGATACCGAGGTAGCCGAACGTATTCTTTGCGTAATCGTACACCGCACGCAGCTTCTGCTGCTGGGTCATGCTGTCGTTCACGACAGATTTGACCGCAGAGGCCAGCAGCGCGTCCAGCTCGGTCGAGCCGGTGATGTAATAGCCGTTGTGGTCGAGCTCGAGCGAGCCGATGAACGTGTCATGTGCGAACTGCTTGTCCTCGTTGACATAAAACAGCTTGCCGCCAATGTTATGCCAGCCCGGGGTCAGGTCGGTGGTTTCCTGATCGAACGAAGTCCACTCCTCCGTGCCGTTTTCCTTGCTGAACTTGTGGTCGGTGGTCGCCTCGAGCATATCCCAGTATGCCCAGTGCGTATCCGGCACATCCGGCATCACACGGATGCCATCCGAGGTATAGATCGTCTGCTTGTCCGCCTGACGGCCCAGCACGCGGTTGAGGATGGTAACGGTTTCCGCACGGGTGATGGGCGCGTTCGGACGGAAGTTCGTGCCCGCCGAGATCCAGCCCTGTGCAAGTGCCGTCTGCACGGCATCGTAAGCCCAGCTGGTCTTGGGCACATCGTTAAACGACTTGTCCGTACCGATGGCATCATGCGGCAGGCGCGACAGGATGGCAACGAACT
The DNA here is from genome assembly GCA_934504345.1 of uncultured Agathobaculum sp. Taxonomy (GTDB): domain Bacteria; phylum Bacillota; class Clostridia; order Oscillospirales; family Butyricicoccaceae; genus Agathobaculum. The sequence continues at coordinate 16,427 of CAKSVR010000025.1, forward strand.
CCGCACGGGTGATCTTGGCGTTCGGCTTGAATGTGCCGTCCGTGTAGCCGTTCACCAGCCCGAAGCCGGTCATCTGGCGGACTGCATCGGCGTACCACGCGGAAACGTCCACATCGGTGAACAGATGGTCCTCGTTCTCGATCTTGTTCACCAGCAGCGAAGCCAGCAGCTTGCTCGCCTCCGCGCGGGTGATGGAGGCATCCGGGCGGAACGTGCCGTCCGTGTAGCCGTTCATATACTGCATATGTTCAGCGGTGTTGAGCGCGGGCTGCGGCGCAGAATTCTCTGCCGCGCACGCGGTAATGGGCAGCGAAGCCGCCATCAAAGCCGCCAGCGCACCGGCGGTCAGTCTTTTCTTCATCATACATACTCTCCTTTTATTGGTTTTCAGGGGCAGTATCCGGTTAGACGGATTCACTCCTCGTCTTGTTCCCCGTTTTTCTCTTCTTTTTCAGGTTTTCCATTTTCGGGGTCGAGCACGACCGGAATGAGCGCCGCCGCCAGCTTTCCTCTGCCGCGCTGCTTGACATAAAAGAAGCCGATGATGGAGAACGCAATAGCGCCGATGCAGTTGACCTGCAAATCCTTCATCGTGTCGATGAGGCCGATGTCCAGATAGCCGCCGAGCTCCTGTGTCCAGTCCTCTCCGTTGACGATAACGCTCTCGATCGGAACGTGAACGACCGTGTTCAGCCCGTCCGGGTTGAGCGAAACCGTGTTGACCTCCTGCACAACGTAGTCTTTCTGCATATCGGTGTGCAGAATCTGGTCAGCGGTGAACTCGAAGAACTCCCACAGCACGCCGACCGTCATCGAAAAGCAGAACGCTACGATGGCCAGAAACAGCGGCGACAGTCTGAACGTGAAGCGTTCGCTGCGGTTGAACAGATCGACAAGGCAGAAGCCGACCGCCGCGACCAGAAAGCCGTTTATCGTGTGCAGCATGGTGTCCCAGCCGGGAATGATGGTGTAGAACGAGTTGATCTCGCCCATAATCTCCGCCGCATAGATAAAGCAGTAGACGATGCCCTCCATCACGGGCGGGATGTCGATGGCGAGCTGCTTTTCGATCAGCGACGGCATCGCCAGCAGCACGAGCGACAGCACGCACACGAACATATTCTCATAGCGGTGCATGAACGCGCAGCGGATGAACGTCAGCACGATCAACAGCGACAGCACGCCGCGGATGGTCAGGCGGCGGCGCACCCGGCGGCGCTGGTCGGCCAGGTGCGCCTGAATCTGTTTCTTATCCATACCTTTCACTCCTTAAACTATTTTCGGATAGAGTAAAAGAGAGAACAACGGGTTTCGTTGTTCTCTCCATAGTGTGTGCATTGCTTACAGAACGTAAACCTGCGTGGTTTCGTACACCTCGTAGACCTTTTTGAGCGAGGCCATCTCGGTGCCGGCCAGACGGGCGCACGCACGGCCCATCGCAACGGCGTAGCGTGCGATCTCATCGAACTTCATGCCGGTATGCATCGCGTTTGCGATCGCGCCGACCATGGCATCGCCGGTGCCGACCGCACCCTCGTCGTAGATCTTCGGCGTGGTGGTGACATACAGGGCCTCGGGCTCCTCCTTGGAGATCAGCAGCGCGCCCTCCTGTCCCATGGAAACACAGACTGCCTTTGCACCCATGTCCAGCATCTTGCGTGCGGAATGTACAACGACCTCCGGGTCTGCGGACGGCTTATCGCCTACGGCCTCGGCCAGCTCGAAGATGTTGGGCTTGACCAGATCGGGCTCACACTTCAGCGCCTCCAGCAGCAGCTCGCCCTGTGCATCGATGATGAGCCTGCAGCCATGCTTCTTGATGGTCTTGCACAGCTTGCGGTAGTTCTTGAGCGGAAAATCCGGCGGCGTGGAGCCTGCCAGAACGAAGATGTTGCCCTCGTCCAGATAATTCTCCATGCGGTCGAGCAGACGGAGGAAATCCGAGTCATCCAGCTTATTGCCAGGCTCGTTCACCTCGGTGTGGCCGCCCTGTGCATCGATGATCTGCGTATTGATACGGAGCTGTCCCGCAATATCGACAAAATCGTGGTGAATGTCCGCAGCCGTCAGCATATCCTTCATAATACGGCCATTCGTGCCCGCGCTGAAGCCCAGCGCGATGCTGCTGCCGCCCAGCGCCTTTACCGCACGCGACACGTTGATACCCTTGCCGCCCGGCTCCAGATGACTGGAAACCGCACGGTTGAGCTTGCCCACCTGAAGCGGGTGCTCGATACGCTGTGTACGGTCCAGTGCAGCGTTAAGCGTTATCGTGATAATCATGGGACGCCCCTCCTGAAATGTATTTTCCCTATAATATATTTTACAAAATCCGGTCCGTAATGTAAATGGTTTTTCTTGATGTTAGACACAAATAACCGATCTATTTTTTGTATCCGGCTGTCATTTGAGCCAGCCGGAGTCGCCGCACCACGGACACTCCCACTGCTTGCCCGTGACTTTCGCTTCAGCGCCGCACATCGGGCAGCGTATTTTGCCGGTCTTTGGCAGCGACCTCGGCTTGGGCGGCTCTTTCGGCGGTTCCTGCTGCCGACGGTACAGCCGCACAAAAAAGACTGCGCCGAGCAGCAGCACCACGGCGATCGCCGCGAGCTGTTCTTTCGTCATGCCGTTCCTCGTTTCACTTGTGATACTTGCCGCCCGCCGCGATATTGAGCGCACGGTATATCTGTTCCAGCACCATGACCCGCGCAAGGTGGTGCGGGAATGTCATCGGCGACATGGAGAGCCGCAGCGCGGCTTTCTGCTTTACCCGCTCGGACAGGCCGCACGAGCCGCCGATGAGCACGCAGAGCTTGCTCGTGCCGGAAACGGTGAGCCTGCCGAAATAGTCTGCCAGCTGCTCGGAGGACATCGGCTTGCCCTCCACGCACATCGCAATGACGGATGCGCCGGGCTGCAGCTTGCCCTCGATGAGCGCCGCCTCTTTTTCGAGCGCCTGTGCGAGCTCGCCCTCAGAGGGTGTCTGCGGCAGGCGCTGCTCGGGCAGCTCGATGATCTCTAATTTACAATATGCGCCGAGGCGCTTGGTATATTCCTTTACGGCCTCCGCCCAGAATTTTTCTCCGAGCTTGCCGACACAGATCAGCCGGACAGAGAGCATAGCTTTTCCTCCCCAAACGATACCGGCTGCTCCATCTGCTCTTTCGGCGCCACGAGCACCTCGCACGCGGGCAGGCCGCGCAGTGCCGCCAGTGTCTGCTGGCGTGCCAGCTCCGGTATGTTGTTTTTCTCACTCAAGTGCGCCAGCACGATGGTCTTTGTGCCGCTTCTGACTAAATCCGCCGCAAACACCGCGCAGTCCGGATTGGACAGGTGGCCGCTCGGGCCCGCAACGCGCATTTTGAGCGAATACGGGTACGGCCCGGCCTGTAACATATGCGGGTCGTGGTTGCTCTCCAGCACGACCATCTCACAGCCGCGCAGCAGCCCGGCCGCATCGCGCGGCACAAAGCCGAGGTCGGTCGCGAAGCCGAAACGGCTGCCGCCGTGCTCGAGTATGTAGCCCGTGCTCTCCGCCGCATCGTGCGGTGTCGGGAACGAAACGATGTCCACATCGCGCACCCAGAAGCGCTCGCCGCTGTCGAACAGCTCGAGGCGGTCGGCGTACTCCGGGTTCTTGTCCTCAAAGGCCGCCGCCGTGCCGCGCGAGGCGAACACCGGCACCTTTGTCTTTTTGAGGAACATCGGCAGACCCTTCACATGGTCGATATGCTCATGTGTCAGCAGCACCGCCGAAATGTCCGCCGGCGTGAGCGACAGCGCCTTGAGCGCGGCCGTCACCTTGCGGAACGATACGCCGAGGTCGATCAAAATGGCCGTGCCGTCCGCCATATACAGCCCGCAGTTGCCGCTCGAACCGCTGGCGATACTGTAATAATAATGCTCTGCCATGCTTCTCCTTCCGGTCAGTGGATGTGATGCAGGAATGCTTCGCGCGTGAGCTCGACGGGCGTTACATTGCCGCGATAGAACGGCACCGGCGCACCGACGATGCGTGCGCCGAAGCCGATGAGGATATGCACGGTCGCATCCCGCGCTTCGAGGAAAAGGTTATCCACATCCTGTGCAAAAACATCGCTCAGCACGCTCTCCAGCAGGAATGTTCCCTTGTGCTGTCCGCGCAGCCTCGGCGCGACTGTGATGCGGCCCATGTGCCACCGTCCGCCCTCGCGGTAGACGGCCGCCGTGCCGACGAGTTCGCCGTCCTGCTCCATGCACCACCACCGCGGCTGCTTTTCCGCCGGGATGGGATTCATTTCGCGCGGGATGTCCTGTTCGCCCTCGAAAACCTTCGCAGTCAGCGCCAGCACGGCCTCCATATCCGTATCAGCCGCCCGCCGAACGATACATTGCGCCTTTTCTTCCCTGTTCTGCATCGTCACACTTCCTGTATTCCGCAAAAAAGGCGAAAGAAACCCGACAGTACCGTTTCCGACGGTACTGCTCTCTCTCCTTCCGCCTTTTGCTCGTTTACTTGTTTTCGCTGTTCTCCGGGATCTCGGAGCGGTACATATCCGCGCCCAGTGCTACGAACTTCTCAACGAGCGTTTCGTAGCCGCGCTCGATGTTCTGCACCTGCTCTACCTCGGTAACGCCCTTGGCGGCAAGGCCCGCAATGACCATCGCCGCGCCCGCACGCAGATCGTGTGCGCGTACCGGTGCACCGTTCAGCTCCTTGACACCCTCGACGACTGCGATCGCGCCGTCCACATGGATGTTCGCGCCCATGCGGGTCAACTCCTCGGTGTAGCGGTAGCGGCTGCCCCAGATACCCTCGGTGATGATGCTGGTACCCTCAGCAAGGCACAGCGCCGTTGTCATCTGCGGCTGCATATCGGTCGGGAAGCCCGGATACGGCAGGGTCTTGATGTTGGTCTTGGTCAGCTTGCCCTCGCGGCGAACGAGCACCGCATCGTCAAACTCGGTGACCTCCACGCTCATCTCCTTGAGCTTGGCGGTGATGCACTCGAGGTGCTTCGGGATGACGTTCTTGATGAGAACCGAACCGCCGCACGCGGCAACAGCCGTCATGAACGTGCCTGCCTCGATCTGATCCGGGATGATGGAGTAATTTCCGCCGTGCAGGCGCTCCACGCCGCGGATCTTGATAACGTCCGTGCCCGCACCCTTGACATCCGCGCCCATGGCGTTGAGGAAGTTTGCCAGATCGACGATGTGCGGCTCCTTGGCGCAGTTCTCCATGATGGTCTGGCCCTTTGCCAGAACAGCCGCGAGCATGATGTTCATGGTCGCGCCGACGGTGACAACGTCAAAATAGATATGTGCGCCGTGCAGGCCGTCCTCGGGTGCCTCCACCCGGATGTAACCGCCCTTGGGGAGCGTGACCTTGGCGCCGAGCGCCTCAAAGCCCTTGATGTGCTGGTCGATCGGACGGACACCGCCGAAGTTGCAGCCGCCGGGCATGGCTACCTCGGCAAAGCCGTACTTGCCGAGCAGCACGCCGAGCAGATAGTACGAAGCGCGCAGCTTGCGCTCCAGCTCGTGCGGCTTGAGGCTCGGCTCCTTGGAATTTTGAATCTCCACCGTGGTGGAATTGATCTGACGGATCTGCGCGCCCAGCTCACGCATGATCTCCATCTGAAGCGTTACATCGATGATCTTGGGCACGTTTTCAAGACGAACGGGGCCATCTGCCAGCAGCGCCGCCGGTACGATCGCTACCGCTGCGTTCTTCGCGCCGGAGATGGTCACCTCACCGTTCAGCATCTTGCCGCCGTTGATTACATACTTTGTCAATCTACCTACTCCTCACTATGCCTGTACGCGGTTTTTCCGCGTTTCTGTCCTGAAATTGGAATAATATTATATGGTATGACAGCGGATGCTTTCCTGTGCCGGCCCTCTTACTTCTTCTCCTCCGGCGCGGGAACATATCTCCGCGCAAAATCTCACTAATACATTTTACCACAATTTCTGATAAAGAAAAGCAATTTTTCAGTTTTCTTGGTCAATGATCGTCTTTTTGTCACAATCCACCAAATATTCACCCGAATCGGTGACGATCTTCCAAGCAGGTGTAAGACGGATACGGCGGCTGCTGTCGGTTTGCATCCGATAACCCGCCCGCATCGACCGGATCATGCCGGTCGTGCCGCTGTCCGCCGCAAACTGCAGAAGCGCATCCGCCGCACTGCAGGTGATGCTGATGCCGTTCACAGTGGTGTACGGCGTGCCGAAGCTCCACAGACCGCTGAGCGCCGCGCTGCCGTTCCCGGCGGAAAAGTCCAGCGTCAGGCAGCGGTTATGCACCGGCAGACCCGCAACCACGCCGGTGAGCGTGACAGCCGTGCCGTTCGCCGTCCACGTTGACTGCTCGGCCTGAAATCCCCACGCCGCCAGCAGCTTTCGCGCCTGCTCCATGGCCTCCGCCTCGGTGGACGGCGCCGTTTCGGTGAGTATGTAAGTGCCCTGCACCGCGCCGTCCGCGTGCCACTCGAGCGTGCCCTTGTCACTCTCGAAATGCACCGTGCCGTCCTCCTGCTCTGTGTGCTCGGCGCTGTCGCCCAGCATATTGGCCGCGACGGCTTCCTCGTCCGCGCGGCTGCGGTCGAGCGACAGCTCGGGCAGCGTGATGTCCTCCGGCAGCGCGAAATCCGCTGCCAGCTCCATGCCGCTGCCGCTCACCAGTGTCCGCAGATTGGCCTCCAGCTCGTTCTCACGGCGGCAGCTCTGCCACACGCGGATGCCCAGATTGCCCAGCAGGAACAGATTGACCGCCAGCAGAATCGCGATCAGCACATTTTTGACCTTATCCCATTGCAAGCGCTCTCACTCTCCTTTGCGCGTTATTCCGCCGCATTTGCCGCGTTCAGATAGTACCGCGCCGGAACACAGCGCCCGTTCTGTTCACGATAGGCGGCCATCATGCTCCGCAGCGCGCCCGAAGCGCCCGCCGCAGCCTGTCTGGCCGGCATGACGGCCTCTTTTTCTCCGGTGGCCTCGAACCGGCGCAGCCGGATGGTCGCCGTGTGCAGTGCGCCGCCCTCAAAGCAGAACGTCGCGAAGTCGCTGTCGCCCAGCACCGGCACGCCGCCGTATAATTGCAGGAACACCAGCGTTGTCTGCCGGCCGCTGCGCTCGACCGCGTAGAGCGAGGCGTGCGTATCCGTGTCGCCGGCACGCTGCGCCGCATCCAGAATGAGCCGCGCACAGTCGAGCTGGGCATCCAGCATCGCATCCTCCTCCAGCTCGCCCTCCTCATAGGCGTAGATCGTACCCGCGCCGTCTGCCGCCGCGTACTGCACCAGCCCGGAGGCGCTCAGGCGCAGTGTGCTCGTGTCATCGAGGAACACGCGCACCCGGTCCTCCTGTTCGGTGTAGAAATCCGTGTAGGCCGTGTAGCCGAACGCGCGGAGCAGGTCCTCGAGGCCCGTGCCGCTCTGCGCGGCGAACAGGTCGATAGCTGACTCCTGCATGATCGGCAGAGTCAGCACCTCGTTGTCGAACAGCAGCGTTTCCGGATAGACCGCATAGGCATCCTCCGCGAATGTACACGCCAGACCTCGGAAATCCTGCTGCGCCTTGTTGAGCGCACTCTGCGAAACCTCGGCCGCAGAGGCATACAGCGTGCCGTCCGCCGCACGGACGAACAGCTTCTGCACGCCCGCCGCATACACGAGCGTTTCGACCTGTAAGGTATCACCGTCTTTGCGGCTGCCGCCCAGCCATCCGGCCACCGCCCGCAGCGGTATCGCGCCGTGATAGCGCAGCATCGCGCAGCTGCCCGCCCGCAGTCCGGTGAGCAGCTCGCTCTCGTCCGCAGGTGTCAGGCTGCCGCCGCTCACCGCCTGTGCCCAGAGCTCGCGTGTCGCGGTCAGTCCGGCATCGATGTCGGTCATATTGTACTGCACGCCGCAGAGCTTTCCGTCCACGGTCAGCGCCATCTGTGCGGGATCAGCGGCGGCTACGCCCGAGGAACGCACCTCATAGCCCACCGCACCGCCGAGAAAACGGTCGTGCAGGCGGCGCATCACGCTGTCTGCCGGCATCCCGGCAACATTCATGCCCATCAGCCAGTTCACCGCGCACAGCACGGCCATCATCGCACACAGCACGATGAGCGAGATGTTCTTCGCCGTGTTCTTTACCGAACGCTCCGCGCCTCTCATGCCTTTTCCTCCCCGCCGTGCGGCTTGAGGTCGGTCGGCAGTGTGATCGTCACGATCGTGCCCTTGCCGTATTCGCTCGTCAGGCTGATATTGCCCTCATGCTGCTCGACGATCTCCTTGGCGATGGCAAGGCCCAGTCCGGTGCCGCCTGCGGCGCGCGAACGCGCCTTGTCCACACGATAGAAACGCTCGAACAGGCGCGGCACATCGTCCGCCGGAATACCCACACCGTTGTCCTCGACCACGATGTGCACATGGTTTTCGCCCGAACGGCTGGCCGCCAGACGGATCTTTCCGCCCGCCGGCGTGTATTTCACCGCGTTGGACAGGATATTCACGACCACCTGCTCGATGCGTTCCTTATCGCCCGTCAGCATCGGCAGAGCAGGCTCGGCCTCCACGGTGAGCGTGTGCCCGCTGTCCTCAGCGGTCAGCTTCATGGCGTTGGCGACCTTGTTCAGCAGGTCGAAAAGCGAGAAGCGCGTCATACGCAGCTCCATGCGGCCGTAATCCAGCTTGGAGAGCGTGAGCAGATCGGTAACGATACGCGCCATGCGCTCGCTCTCGCTCGAGATAACGCCGAGGAACTGCTTTTCGGTATCGAGCGGCAGCTCGCCCGCCGCATCGAGCAGCGTTTCGGTGTACGAGCGGATGTTGGTCAGCGGTGTACGCAGCTCGTGCGACACATTCGCGACGAACTCACGCCGCGCATCATCCAGACGGCGCTGCTCGGTGACATCGTGGATAACGGCGATGACACCGCCCTCGCCGTCCAGCACGCCGTAAGGCGCGAGCGTTACAGACAGCACGCGACCTTTTCGGGTGATCTCGCTGGTGAGGAACGAGCGCGAACCGGTTTCGTCCGTCGCGGGCATCGCCATGTCCTCGAACATCCGGTCAAAATCCAGCTCGTCCTCCGCGCGCACGCCGAGCAGATTCTCGGTGGCCGGGTTCATGTGGATGAGCGTGCCGTCCGTCGTAAAGGCGGCCACGCCGTCCGTCATGTGCAGGAACAGGGTGTTCAGCTTGTCGCGCTCACCCTGCACCTCGCCGACCGTGTTCTTCAGGCGGTGCGCCATGTAGTTGAACGACCGGGTCAGCTCACCGATCTCGTCGGAGGACTGGATGCCGAGATCCTGATCGAAGTTGCCGTCCGCGATGGACTGCGCGCCCTCTTTGATGCGCTCGATCGGCGTTGTGATGGTCTTGGAGAGCAGGAACGACAGCAGGATCGCGGCCAGCAGGCCGAACATCATCGCCTGCATGACGATCTGGAAAAAGCGCCACGACAGGTCGGAGATCTCCCGCTTGTTGTCCGAGATATACACGATATAGTCCACCGTGCCGTTGCCGTCCGTGTCAAGCGGCACGGCAATGTCCATGATGCTGTCCGACACCGAGGAGCGCGTTCCGGTTTCTCCGGCCATCGCCGCAATAACGTTGCGCGTGCGCGCAACCGACAGATTCGGGTTGGAACCGTCCAGAAAACCGCCCTCACCGTCCAGAATGGCGTAGTTGCGGTAATCGTCGATGCCGAGGCGGCTCTTGTGGGCATCGATGATGGTCTTGAGCCCGCTGACACCGGGTTCAGCCGCCGCCTCCTGCATGGAGCGGATGGTGTCCGTGGTGAACACGCCCTGCATCTGCTCATAGAAGCTGTCCAGATAGAACGTGTTGACGCTGTTGATGAGGAACGTGCCGACCACCGCCATAACGGAAACGATCAGCAGCACCAGTATCAGCACCAGTTTCATGTGTAGTGAACGGAACATAGCTTACTCCCCGTCAGTAAAGTAATAGCCCATGCCTCTTTTGGTGATGATGTACTTCGGGCTTGCCGGCTGGTCCTCGACCTTTTCGCGCAGACGGCGGATAGCGACATCCACCGCACGCAGATCGCCGTAGTAATCGTATCCCCAGACCTTCTCCATCAGCTCCTCGCGCGAGAACACGCGGCCGGGCGCTGCGGACAGAAAGCACAGGATGTCGAACTCGCGGGCGGACAGCTCGAGCGGACGGCCGTTCTTGTACACCATGCCGTTATCCTTGGATACGCGCAGACCGTCCCCCTCCGGAGCGGCGGGCTTCTCCTTTTCCTCGCCGGAATAGATGCGGCGCATATTGGCCTTGACGCGGGCCATCAGCTCCCGCATGGAGAACGGCTTGGTGATATAGTCGTCCGCGCCGAGCTCGAGGCCGGTCACCTTGTCGGTTTCCTCCTCGCGGGCGGTCAGCATGATGATCGGCGTGTCCTTCTGCTCACGCACCTGCCGGCATACCTCGAAGCCGTCCATTTTGGGCAGCATCACATCCAGCAGGATGAGGTCGGGCGCCTCCTCGAGCGCACAGCGCAGACCCTCCGCGCCGTCATAAGCAGCGATGGTGTCGTAGCCCTCGCGCTGCAAATTGAACGCCAGAATATCCGAAATGGTCTTTTCGTCCTCGACCACGAGGATTTTTTTCTTATCCATACCCTTTCCTCCTTTGGAGAGAGTGAGGAGTGGAGAGTTGAGAGTGAAGAGAATCGCCGCTCTCCACTCTTCACTCTCCAATCTCCACTCTTAATACAGGTTTTTCAGCTTCGCGCGGTACATCGCCGCGACGGTCTTTGCATCGCGGATCTCGTCCCGCTCAATCATTTTCTCAACCTCGGCGATGGGCAGGCGCACAACCTCGACAAATTCATCCTCGTCCGGCTGCATCTCGCCCTCGGTCAGATCGAGTGCGGCAAACAGATACGTTACCTCGGTGAGAAATCCGGGCGACGGGTAGATCGCGCCGAGCGGCACGATACGGCCTGCCGTGCAGCCGGTTTCCTCCTTGAGCTCACGGATGCCGCATTCCTCGGCATCCTCCGGGCCGTGATCCATCTTGCCGGCGGGCATCTCGAGCAGCTCGGTATCGAACGCATAGCGGAACTGCCGCACGAGGATGACGTTGCCGTCCTTGTCGATGGGCAGCACGCCGACGCCGCCAACGTGCTCGCAGACCTCGCGCGGCGCGGTTTTGCCGTTCGGCAGGAAAACCTCGTCCACGCGGGCGGTCATGATCCTGCCCTTGAACTTATATTCACTGGAAAGCTGTCTTTCTGTCATATCCATAGCAAGTTTCTCCTTAATCGGCGGCATTTACGCAGCGCAGGATATACGCAGTTTCCGGCGGAACGGATACGATCAGTCCGTCCGGGTCGGCGTATGCGAAGCCTTCGCCGCTCAGCAGGTCGAGCGCATACAGCGCATCAATTTTTGTTTCGATATGCTGGTGGCCGCGGTTTACAACAATGACAAGCCGGGAATCCTCGTCCAGCCGCTCATAGCGCAGCAGTGCGCCCGCGGTCGTTTCCTCGAATTGCAGCTCGCCGTCCGTCAGGGTCGGTTCCTCCGCGCGGATGGCGCACAGCTTGCGGTAGAACGCCAGAAGCTCCTGATCTTCGTGTCCCCACGGGTAGGTACGGCGGTTGAACGGGTCCTCAAAGCCCTGCTGACCGGCTTCATCGCCGTAGTAGATGGTCGGAGAGCCCGGCATGGTGAACTGGATGACTGCCGCCATACGCAGACGGCGCAGCGCGATCTCCAGACGATCAGGCGGCAGCTGATAGTGTGCGCGGCCGTTCCGGTCCATTTTCCACTCGTTTTCGGTCACGCCGAGCAGCGTGAGCGCACGCGCGGTATCGTGTGTGCCGACCACGTTCATCAGGTTGTAGAATACGTCCTTCGGGTAGTTTTCGCGGATGCACTCCATGCTCTCCGCGAAATGCTCGGCAGTGCCGCCGTTCAGGAAGCCCAGAATCGCATCCCGCAGCGGATAGTTCATCACGGAATCCAGCTCACCGCCCTGAAAATACCGGCGGCGCTCGGAGTACGCGATCTTATTGGAGGCATCCTCCCACACCTCACCGATGATGAGCGCATCCGGCTTTTCCCGGCGCGCGGCGGCATTGAGCTTGCTGATGAAGCTGTCCGGCAGCTCGTCGGCCACATCCAGCCGCCAGCCGGACGCGCCCAGCCGCAGCCAGCGGCGGACAACGCTGTCCTCGTCCTCGATGATGTAGTTCTGATAGCTGCCGTCGGTTTCGTTCACCTGCGGCAGTGTGTAGATCCCCCACCACGAGCCGTACTCATTCGGCCAGTTATGGAAGTCAAACCAGCTGAAATACGGCGATTCCTTGGACTGATACGCGCCTACGCTGTCATAATGGCCGCGTGCGTTGAAGTAGCGGCTGTCATAGCCGGTGTGATTGAACACGCCGTCCAGCACGACGCGCATCCCGCGCTTAGCGGCCTCGCTGCACAGTGCACGGAAATCCTCCTCGCAGCCGAGCAGCGGGTCGATGCGCTTGTAATCACCGGTGTCGTAGCGGTGATTGGAATACGCCTGAAAGATCGGATTAAAGTAGATGGTGGTAACGTGCAGGCTCTCCAGATAATCCAGCTTGGAGAGTACGCCGCGCAGCGTACCGCCGAAAAAGTCGTTGTTGAGTATCTCGCCGTGCTCATCCGGCAGATACACCGGAATATCATCCCAGTTTTCGTGCAGCACGCGCGGGATCACGCCCTCGCCCTCAGGCTGTTCGGGCGCTTTGTCGCGGCAGAAGCGATCCGGGAAGATATTGTAGGTGATGCCCTCACCGAACCAGCGCGGCGTGTGATAATCCCCGTCGTACACGGTCAGCTGATACTTGTCGCCCATGTTCTCGAGCAGCTCGGCCTGCCCGCCGTAGCCGCGGGCACAGTAATGCAGACCGTCCGGCAGCTCGACTGTGAAGTAATACCAGTACAGACCGGGATGCGGCGGCGTGAACGTCGCCGTGTAGCGGTCGTGTGAGCCCTGATAGCCCGCCCACGCCATCGGATGGGATTCCGCCGGACACCCGTCCTCTCCCATCCACAGGACAACGCGCATCGCGCCCTGTGCCCGCTGCGGATAAACCGAAAACTCGACTGCCTGACCGGCCGGAACCGCACCATACGGCTTCTTGCAGGCCAGACTGCGCGAGTGAAACATACTATCTGAAATGCGATTCACGCAAGTTCCTCCAAACTATATCCTCTGTCCGAACAATACCGCACGCTGAGATTGGCGGTATTATTTTTAGTATAGCACAAATCTGTAAAATGGTAAACAGACAAAGAAAAGGACTGACCCCGTGCAGAGTCAGTCCGGTTTCGGTTTGGTTTTGCCTCAGCCCAGCAGTGCCAAGATCTCTTCCTTGGGCATTGCGCCGATCGCCTTATTCGCAGTCTCGCCGTTCTTCATCACGATCAGCGTCGGGATGGACACGATGCGGAACTGCATCGCCAGCTCGCCCTGCTCGTCCACGTTGATCTTGCCGACCTTGATGTCGTCGCGCTCGTTTGCGATCTCGTCCACGATGGGCGAAACCATGCGGCACGGGCCGCACCACGTTGCCCAGAAGTCCAGCAGGACCGGCTTGTCCGACTTCAGCACTTCGTTCTCGTAATTTTCCTTGGTAATGGTGATAACTGCCATATAAAACACTCCTTTTTATTGCAAGCTCAGCTCATAGTAAAATGCGTACTGCTGCATCACGCCCGCAAAGCCCTTGTAGCGCGTGAGCGGAAAGCCCTCCGGATAGTGTGCCTCCAGCATCTGTCGGATATGCGTATCGATGGGAAAGGCATCGATGTGGTGCAGCGCGAACAGGCAGATGCACTCCGCAACCTTGACACCGACTCCGGTCAGCCGCAGCAGCGCGGCTTTGGCGTGCTCGTAGTCCATGTGCCGGATGGCCTCGAGATCGACTTCGCCGGAGGCGACCTGTCGTGCCGCCGCGCAGAGGTATTTCGCGCGGTAGCCCAGCCGCACCGGCGCGAGGTCCTCGGGCGTACACGCGGCAAGGCGCTCCGCCGTCGGGATGCAATTGTATACCTGTTTACTCTTATTATAACAGGTTTCGCCCAAAAGGGAACACAAATTTTCGACACATCTGGTAATCCGCGCGATATTGTTCTGCTGCGAGATGATGAAGCATACAATAGTTTCCCAGAGGTCCTGCCGCAGGATACGCAGCCCGCCGCCGTACTCGACCGCGCTCGTCAGATAGCTGTCGCGCCGCGCGACCGCACTCTTGTAGAAGCCGTAATCGGCATCCAGATCAAAATACGGCCGCCAGACGGTGTCAAACTCGTCCTCGCCGCAGTCAAACCGCACGGTCTGCCCGTCCTGCTTTATCTCCAGCAGATGCGCGCCCGCGATCAGGCGATACTGCTTCTCCCCGAGCCGATGAAAGCGAAAACACTGTCCGGAATTCGCGATCTGGTCAATGTCGAAATCGTTCAGTACGCGCTCGATCATTGGTGCATGGCCTCGTGCTCACGCACCAGCTCGGCAAACAGTGCGCTCAGGCTCCAGCCGATGTTGTGCTCGGTGACGATGGCCTTGTACGGCACGGATACGCCGTGCGCTTTCATCTCGCGCAGCAGGATCTCCAGCCGCTTTTCGGTGAAGCCGTCCAGCACCAGCATGGGCGCGGAGGGCGCTTCGGCAGGCGCATCACTCTCGACAAAGCCCTTACGGCCCAGCAGAAAACCCACCGTTTGACCGGCGGAAGCCGCCTCCACATTCTTGATACGCACGCCCATGCGTACGAGCACGGTTTTGAGCGCCGCCGTCTGCTCACTCGGCTGCGGCGCAAAATATAACACCTTTTCTCGGGATGCCGCCATACTGGTATCCTCCTGTTTTCGTCAAAATGGTTTATCGTATACTAATATTATATCATTTCTGTCAAGCCCTATTGACAGCCTGTTTATTCCGTGATATTCTCATAGTTAGCAAAGACTAACCAATAAGAAAGTGTGGTGTTTTTCATACAACAGGCATTGCTTTGGGCGGCCGCCGGCACAGGCTTCACCTTTTCCATGACCACGCTCGGCGCCGCGATGGTATACTTTATGAAACGGCAGTCCAGCGCGCTGCTGCAGCAGATCTTCCTCGGGTTTGCCTCCGGCGTGATGATCGCCGCCTCGGTGTGGAGCCTGCTCATCCCCGCCATTGACGAGGCCGAGCAGAACGGGCAGGTCGGCTGGATTCCCGCCGCCGGCGGATTTCTCCTCGGGCTGGCGCTGATGTTCGCGCTCGACCGGTTCATGCCGCATCTGCACAGCAGTGCAGAGCAGGCGGAAGGTCTGCCGTCCTCGTTTCGGCGGACAACGCTGCTCGTTCTTGCGGTAACGCTGCACAACATCCCGGAAGGCATGGCGGTCGGCCTGTCGTTCGCACGCGCGGCGCAGCACACCGGCAGCACCGGACTGTTCGCGGCGGCAGGCGCGCTGGCGCTCGGCATCGGCATCCAGAACTTTCCGGAGGGTGCGGCTGTGGCGCTCCCGCTGCATCAGGAGGGACTGAGCCGCACGCGGTCGTTCGTTTACGGCACGCTGTCCGGCATCGTTGAGCCGGTGTTCGGCATACTGGTCGTGCTGTGCGCCACCGCGCTGACCCGGTTCATGCCGTGGCTGCTCTCTGCGGCGGCCGGTGCGATGCTGTACGTTGTGGTCGAAGAGCTCATTCCCGAGGCCCATCTCGGTGAGCATTCGCATCCGGGCACGCTCGGCGTGATGGCAGGTTTTCTGCTGATGATGGTGCTCGATGTGGCACTTGGATAATTGCAATTGAAGAATACACCTCTCCATTTGCGTATGAGCATGAAAAAAGCGTCCCGTTGGGACGCTTCAGCTTGTCGAAAAAGTCGGTATTGAACCAATTTTATCATATCGCGCGGCAGCGCGCATGAAATAGAATTTGCCGTGCAAATTCATAAAAAGGCAGGGCGTGTACCAGCGCAGCGCGGCCGAGAAGCCGCGCAAGGATAGCGCCGGTTTTTATACCTTAAGAGGGAAAAAGTTTCTATACAGGAACTTTCGGATGACTTTGGAACGGCCCACGGTCCGTTCCTGCTTGTCGGCGAAACCGTGGTTTCGCGACAGCCTGAAGCGTCCCGTTGGGACGCTTTTTGCTGTTTTACGGTATTCCTATGGTAAATCCATTCCGCGCGGCAGCTATATCTCGCTGTGCATATGCGACAGGAAATCATAATACAGCTGACGGATCTCTTTCAGGTTTTTCTTGCGTATCAGCACCACATCGCCATTGGTGAGCGTGAAATCCTTATCCACAGCCTTGACATAGTTCATATTGACCAGAAAACTCTGGTGACAGCGCAGAAAACACGGTGCGGCCAGCTCGTTTTCGATCTCACCGAGCTTTTTATAGAGCGTATACGTCTTGTGCCCTACCTGATGCAGGATACACTGCGAGTTATGGCTTTCGACGTACATGATCTCATCGCGCGGGATATGCAGCACCTGCGAACGGCTTTTGATCGCGTAAGTATTCTCGATAATATCGGCCAGAATGCGGTTCATGGTGCGCTCAAAGGTTTCCACATTGTACGGCTTGAGCAGATAGCCCGAAGCGCCGACTTCAAAGCTCTCGGGTGCAAAATCCAGTGCGGCGGTGCAGAAAACGATCGTCCCCTTGTATCCGATCTCGCGCAGACGGCGGGCCACATCGATGCCGAGCGACGGCCGCATGAGAATATCCAGCAGAACGATGTCGAACCAGCCTCCGTCGCCCAGCTCATAATAGAGCGGCTCGCCGCATTCGTACATCATACAGGTATAGGGTATCGCGTGTGAATTGCAGTAATGACTTAAATAGTCCGCCAGAAGCTCCCGTTCCAATGCAGAATCGTCGCATATTGCAACGCGCAGCATGATTTTTGCAGTCCTTTCTCTCTCAAAATAAAAAGTATCGGCTTTGCTGTGCCGATTTCACAGAATTTCTTTCCAATTTCACAGAATCACTAAATTCGCGTATAAATTTTAGTACAATATACCTGTTCCCAATCAACGAAGATCGTCACACAATCAAGCGCACAATTTAACGGAGGGTATACTATGGTAGTTTTTCATACAGTCAGCGCGGATCATTTTTCTCCCGAAACCGGCGCCTATGTATCTTTCGGGATCAGCGCCCGCGATACGGAACACGGGCTGGCCAGCTTCGTTCCGGATGTTTTTCTGGATGAACAGGAAGCAATGGCATTCACCGAACGTTTATGCCGGCTTCAGGTGTCGCCCATCCATCTGCTCGATGTGATCGAGGATGCGCTGGGCCGATGACAGGCTGCATAACGATTTTTACTCAGCGCTCCAGCATTCGGAGTCTGCGTGCGACCGCACAGTAATTGACCATTACGCGATCCCGCAGCTCTTCGAGCGCCGGATCATTTCCACAGCGCAGTGCCTGCATAAGTGCTGCGCTGTTTTTCTCCAGTTCTGTAAAACCGAAGCCGCGGGCCTGCGCGGACAGCGTGTGCGCCGCATGGATTGCCGCCTCGCGGTCGTTGTGATCGAGCGCCTCGCACAGATCGGTATAACACGGTTCTTCCAGAAACTTGTCCAGAAATTTCAGCAGCATCGCATCGGTGAAAAACCGCTTGCGTGCAGTCTGGTAATTTCCGCCGATTTCGTCATAAAACTCTTTTAGATACATAATGTTGTTTCTCCCTCAAAACAGTTTATCACCTGTATCTAAACCTGACAAGTATATTTCGGACACTTTTTATCGTCAAAAATCGACAATTATTTGACGACGAAGCGAAGATAAGCCGCACAGCGGCAGGAAGCCGCTGACTGCATAAATCCGCTCCAAAAGCCGTGCAAAACAATAAAAAGTCTTGTTTCCTTGGGGAATCCATCGGAAACAAGACTCTTTACCTTGCAACAGCCGGGACATCCGCTGTCGCGAGGATTGGCGCAGGAGCAGACAGCCGCCTTCTCAATTTCGGACAGTGCCGCCAAACTTTTTTCTACCGAACCGCTCGGCTGCAATGTTTTCGGAACATAAAACAACCCCACTCGATCCTCAAGTTTCATCAACTTATTTGAATCAAGTGGGGCATTTCCTTTGGAGCTGATAACCAGATTTGAACTGGTGACCTCATCCTTACCAAGGATGCACTCTACCGACTGAGCTATATCAGCGAAAGAAAAAACGGCACGAACTGGTACCGTTTTTTGGCGACCCGGATGGGACTTGAACCCACGGCCTCTAGCGTGACAGGCTAGCGCTCTAACCAACTGAGCTACCGGGC